>JAAYWY010000219.1 GCA_012516165.1 Bacillota bacterium | reverse complement strand
GATGAGAAATATCATATTGATAAAACCAAATTCAAAGTGCCCTTTGTTTGTGGAGCCCGCAATTTAGGTGAGGCTCTCAGGCGCATTGCTGAGGGAGCGGCCATGATCCGGACTAAAGGCGAAGCCGGCACCGGCAATATCGTTGAGGCAGTACGGCATTTGCGGACAGTCAACGAAGGGATTGCCAGTCTTAGAGGCCTGGCGAAGGCCGAATTGGTAGTTGCAGCCAAAGAGATGGGAGCACCACTAGAATTAGTAGAGTATGTGGCTAAAGAGGGCTGCCTTCCGGTGGTTAACTTTGCCGCTGGCGGTGTAGCTACACCAGCTGATGCTGCGCTTATGATGCAGCTGGGAGCCGATGGCGTGTTTGTGGGTTCCGGTATCTTCAAGTCCAGCAACCCCGAAAAACGTGCTCGAGCTATCGTACAAGCTGTAGCTCATTACAACGAACCAGCTATTTTAGCTGAAGTGGCGGCAGATCTAGGCGAAGCCATGCCCGGAGTCGATATCGCCACCCTGCCTGCCGAGAACCGCTATGCCGAACGCGGCTGGTAGATAGTAGAGACTCTTGAGCAGCCTGCCACGGGGACAGTTTTATGGCAGGCCCATCAGGTCCATAAAAAAGGAAAACCGGCAAGACGGCCCATAAAGGCTGTCTTGCCGGTTTTGTTTTCGTGGTGCGTGCTTAGGCCTTGTTTGGAATATGCAAGGCCCTATTGTCTACAGCCAGGGCGGCTTCGGCTAAGGCCTCACTGACGCTGGGGTGCGGGTGAATAGTGGAAGTGAGTTCATCCACGGTAGCTTCTAATCTTAGAGCCAGCGCGGCCTCGGCGATAAGTTCGGTGGCATGGGGGCCTAGGATGTGAACACCCAAAACCTCACCGTAACGTTCGTTAGCGATTATTTTAACCAGTCCATCTTGACCCTCGATCAGGGCTTTACCGTTAGCGCTCAGTGGGAACCGGCCGACTTTTATTTTATAACCGGCATCCAGGGCCTGTTTTTCTGTTAGGCCTACGCTGGCTGCTTCCGGCTGAGTGTAAATACAAGAGGGGACGGTTTTATAATCCATCGGTTGGCGGGCTCCCAGGGCATTTTCTGCTGCCACAATACCTTCAGCTGAGGCCACATGGGCCAGCATTATACCGCCGATGGCATCGCCTATGGCATAAATCCCCGGTACCGATGTTTCCAGGTATTCATTTACCTTGATCTTAGCTTTATCCAGTTGAACACCGACTTCTTCTAAACCTAGGTCAGAGGTTGCTGGCCGACGGCCGACGGCAGCCAACACTTTGTTTACCGTAAACTGTAGTTCACCTTGCGGGGTCTTAACCTGCACGGTTACACCGTTAGTGGCAGACTTACAGTTTAACACTTGAGCAGAAGTGTAAATTTCTGTACCTAAAGCAGTCAAATGGGTTCTTATCCCTACGGCTAGCTCTTCGTCTAGGTTAGGCAGGATTTGTGGTAGCATTTCTACCACAATGCAGCGGGTTCCCAGGGCCTGGTACACTGAGGCCAGTTCTACTCCAATTACACCGCCGCCAATAATGAGCATGCTCTCGGGGATTTCTTCCAACTCCAAGGCGGCATCGCTGTAGATCACTTCCGGCAGGTCGAGGCCGGGAAGGGGAAGATGTACCGGTTCTGACCCGCTGGCTATGAT
>JAAYWY010000218.1 GCA_012516165.1 Bacillota bacterium | reverse complement strand
TCCTAGCCGTGACACTGATTTGGTGGCTATTTTCACTTTAGGGGACTTTGATATTCAGTGCCAAGGAGAATCCTGCCTGGCACTATGCGAACGCTCCTATAAATTAATGGAACTTTTGCGATATTTTATTACTTTTCACAATAAACGTTTGCTACCAGAGACTATTATCGACGATCTCTGGCCGAACAACGATTTTAAAGATCCCAAGAGTGTTCTTAGAACTCAAGTATTTAGATTGCGTAAATGGATAAAAGAGATGCAATTTATCGTCAACTATCACTACGGGCCATGGTTAGAGCTCATTTTTTCCAACGGTTATTATCTCTTGACGCTAGGAGATGAATGTTGGCTAGATACGGATATGTTTGAAGCAGCCATAAAAAAGGCTGATGTGTTGGCGAAGCAAAATGATCTTCAGGCTATAGACTTATACCAACAAGCCCTAGCCTTATATAAGGGACAGTATATGGCGGGTACTTTGCATAATGAGTGGCTATTCCCGTTCCAAAACCGTTACCACCGCTTGTATTTACAAGCCCTATTTTGTTTACTGGAACTACTAAATAATAATAAAGCTTACAAGGAAATTATAGAGGTTTACGAAGGAGCGGTTGCGATAGAACCGTATGATGAAACCTTACACTTGTATTTTCTCCAAGCACTGTTGGCACTCGGAGATGTTAAGAGCGTTCTTAGCCACTATAATTATATTACTTCTCTTTTATATAAAGAGCTAGGGGTAAAGCCCTCGGCTCCTCTTAAGGCATTGTACCGGCAGCTGCAAAAAACCACCCAAGATAACCATGAGACCGACCTGATACTTATTGAAAAGGAATTAGCAGATGAAGACGACATGGGCGGGGCCCTATGCTGCGATATTGATTATTTTCGCTTCCTATACCAGCTAGAAAAGCGCAGGAGTTTACGGGCCGATAAGACTACTTTCTTAGGCCTAATTACCATTTTTGGTTCTAAGGAATTTTTAACCAGTAAAGGAAATAAAAATGTTATTAGGCAACTCACCCCTGTGCTGCAGTCATCGTTGCGCAAGGGCGATGTGTTTACCTGGTGGAACGATAATCAAATTCTGGTACTGTTGACAGTACAACAAAAGGAAAATCTTAATATCATAATGCACCGGCTTCGCCGCCGATTACAGGAGGTAATAAGTCAGGACAAGGTGGATATAAAAATAAGGTTCAAGCCTCTAACTGAGGAAAACTCATTTTTAGACTAGGCTTTAATTTCGACCAGTCCCCAGGAAATACCTGGGGACTGTTATTTTTTTATCCTGTAACTGGGTTGTAACTACTATGTTACAGCAATAAAACGCTCTTGTACGGTGAATAAAACCCATTTGTACAGAGGATAAAACTGGGGCCTGATACAGTGGACTTAGTTCATAAGTGAAACGTTTCTGAATTAAGTCATGACTGCCAGCACGGGCGGTGAAAAACTCTAGAGGAGGACGCGCTTGTGGAAAACACGGATGGGCTTTGTGAGTTTCCCGCTCGACAAACTAGTTGCAATACTTTCCTGGTCAAGGTGCTGTATACCCAACATACTAGTACCCAAGGGATCATACAATGGATAGATCAAGAAAAGGCCTTGTCCTTTCGCAGCTTTATGGAGCTGATTCATCTTCTGGAGGAGGCGTTACAACAAAGAGAAGACATGGAGAGGTTTAGAAGTTGGCAAGAAGCCAACAAACCACGGATAGAATGGAGGTGAAAAAGAGGATGAAAAAAAGGCTATCGAGCTTGCTAGCCCTGGGTGTAGTTATCCTATTAATTTCAGGAGTTGGACTACAGGGTATGGCTTTGGCCCAGGAGATTGAATCCTATTCAGCAGCGACAACCCAATCAGATTCTGGGGTAAGGGACCAAGAGGATAGCTCCGTGGCTGGGGAGGAAGCAGGCTCCGAGGACCCAGCAGGAACAGAACCAGGCGTGCAAGACCCTGAAGGTCCGGTTGAACCGGCAGAGCCGGAGGAGCTGGACCCAGAGCCAGGCAACCAAGAGGATACACCGGGCTTGGAGGACCCAGTCCAGCCGGAGGAGCCGCCAGTGGATCCCGATGATCCTGGCAATCTGCCTTGGCCGGAGGAGCCGGAGCCTGGGCCGACCGATCCAGGGGAACCAGGCGTGCAAGACCCTGAAGGTCCGGTTGAGCCCGCAGAGCCGGAGGAGCCTGTGGAGGTTGAGCCGATAGAGCCAGCAAAAGTAGATAAGAGCGTCCTGCAGGCAGCAGTAGATGCAGCTTGTGGTTTAGAGGGTAACTACACAGAAGAAAGTTGGGGGGCCCTTGTCGGCGCTTTATCGAGTGCACAGGCTGTTCTGGCTGACGAAGAAGCAACTCAGGCGGAAGCAGATAATGCTTTAGCGGCCTTAAACAGCGCTATTGCTGGCCTGCTAGAAGTAGAACTGCTGCCGGAAGAACAGCAAGCACAGCCAGCGGTGGACGTAGTCATTACTGCCGACCAAATGGCCTATGCCCCGGGGGATACAGTTAAGTTTACCATTGAGGTGGTCAATACCGGTAACGTAGACCTAGCGGGGTTGGCGGTGGAAGATACCCTAACAGGGCTCAGCCAAACTATAGCGCTGGCAGTAAAGAGTGCCAAGAGAACCTACTGCACGTACACTATTCCTCTGGAATACGATCAGTCCCAGCTGACCAATTCTGTTTCCATAAGCGGCGTTTATGTTCAAGAGGAAGCTGACCTTATATCACTCAGCGACAGTTCCTCAGTGACGGTGGATGTGATCATACTGCCGCTGACTCAGCCGGGTCTGAGTGTCAGCATTAAGACCGACCAGAACCGGTATCAACCGGGGGAGACGGTGTACTTTACTGTCACCGTGACTAACAAGGGCCAGGTGGATCTGGTTGATCTTAAGGTCCAAGATACCTTAACCGGCCTTGATGAAACCATCGATTACTTGGCGGCAGGAGAAGAACAGACCATTAGCCGTACATTTCTGATCCCGGAAGATTACACCCAGGATAAGCTTACCAATAGCGTTTCCGCCCAGGCGGAGTATGAAGGCCAAGAGGTCAGGGCCGAATCAACTGTAGCGGTGGAAGTATTGTTGGCTCCTGTTGTCCCGGCGCTGCTTAAGGTAGCCATTCAACCCGATAAGGACCAGTACCAAGCTGGCGATACAGTGCATCTGGCCATAACCTTATCTAACCGCGGCACGGAAGCCCTGTCAGATATCTGCCTTTGGGTACCTCTGGCCGACCTGAATACTAGAGTGGACTTTTTAGCCAGCGGCCAAGAGGCGGTGCTGGAAGCCG
>JAAYWY010000217.1 GCA_012516165.1 Bacillota bacterium | reverse complement strand
GAAGTGATAACTGGCAGTTCGGCTGACGATGAGATGTTCTTTGGCGGCGGAACGCGGCCGGTACGTAGAGCAAGGATGTAAGGAGAAAAAATATGGGTGCAGTTATGGTTAAGGTAAATGCTGTCACCAAGGATTATCGTATGGGGAAAATTAAGGTGCCAGCCCTAAGAGGTGTTGATTTAACTATAGCCTCGGGGGAAATGGTGGCCATTATGGGTCCGTCGGGGTCAGGTAAATCCACATTGATGAATATTCTCGGTTGTTTGGATCGCCCAACCAGCGGTCGCTATGAACTTGACGGGGAAGAAGTAAGCCAAAAAAGTGATCGCCAATTAGCGGACATTAGAAACCGCAAAATAGGCTTTATCTTTCAGAGCTTTAATCTGTTTCCCCAACTAACAGCTTTGGAAAATGTGGAGTTGCCTCTTATTTACCGGGGATTGGCCACTGGGGTAAGAAGAGCGCGGGCCGAGGCGGCCTTGGTCCGGTTGGGTCTAAAAGAGCGACTGCATCATCGGCCGCAGGAGTTATCGGGCGGGCAGCAGCAGCGGGTTGCTATAGCGCGGGCGGTAGCAGCTGAACCGGAAGTAGTTTTGGCGGACGAGCCAACAGGTGCATTGGATTCGCGCTCGGGCGAGGAAATTTTAGCTGTCTTTCAAGAGCTCCATGCCCAGGGTATTACTGTGATTATGGTTACCCACGATCCTAATGTGGCTTGTCATTGTGAACGAATACTGCGGCTGGCTGACGGCGTAATCGTGGCCGATGACCAGGTGCGACAGGAAGATTATCTGGTGGCTCAGGAAGTGCTGGCGGCACTCCCAGTGCCGGTGGAAGTGGAAGGGGATGCCCAAGCATGATTCTGCTCCTTAGTATGAAATTGGCCTGGCGCAGTATTTTGGGCAATAAAATGCGCTCTGTTCTTACCATGTTAGGCGTAATTATTGGAGTGGCATCGGTAATTGCCTTAGTCTCGGTGGGGCAAGGAGCCAGGCTAGATATTCAGCGACATCTCATGAGCTTAGGATCAAATGTTATTGAGGTGTACAGCCAAGGCTGGGAAGTACGGTTTACACCTGAACTATTAGAGAATTTGAAGGACCGTGTTGACAATATTAAATATATTATGCCGGTGGTGAACGTGGGCGGCAACCTAAAATGGCGCAATACGAACTTTGACAGTGATGGCCAAGGTGTAGGTGAGGACTTCTTGGCTATTCGGGATCTGGAGCTGGTAGGTGGCCGCGGTTTTACGGCGGCGGACATCCGTGAACGCCGCCGGGTAATGGTGGTGGGAGCCATTGTGGCCGATAAGCTTTTTCGAGACGTGAATCCAGTGGGTCAAGAGGTATACTTAAACGGTCAACGGTTTACGGTGGTGGGTGTGTTAAAGGCTAAGGTTGCGTCAAACCAAGAGTGGGGCATTGATCGGACGGTTTATATTCCTTACACTGTAGCTCAGCGCCTCAGTGGAGACAACCGCATTGATACTATTAATATTAAAGCCAAAGGTACT
>JAAYWY010000216.1 GCA_012516165.1 Bacillota bacterium | reverse complement strand
CTGAACACTAAGCGCTATCCCGATTATACTGATGGGTTTATCGATGTCTATCTAGATGGTTTTCAAGAAGCCTTTGAAGAGTATTATGATTATTAAACACGATCAGATCGAGAGTGGCAGCTGGTAATGTGTTAAAGTTGTCATGCCGGGCCCGGGGCCCGGCATTTGTGGTTTATAGTTGTCGTTAGCTTGTAACGAACCGAACAGATTCTTTCTTAAATGAAATGTTAATCGCAGGGAACTTTTTGTTAACTTTTTTCGTCCAATATAAGGAAAGGGTTATGCACGAATAGGAGGACAAAAGAAAAAAGCACAGTTACGGGTTTGTGGTTCTTGTTGTTATTTTCTAGGCTTAGCTGGGAAGGGAGAGGCGCGGACCGCATGAAAAAAAGGCTTATTGTTGCCTTGATAGTTTTGGTGGCTTTGGGAAGTGTTTTTGGCTTAACAAAGTGGAGAAAAAAGGGGAAGGCGCAAAATCCAGATGTTATTGCTACCGGTCAAGTGACCCGCGGTGATATCAGGCTGGTGGTGGAAGGGTGGGGAACTTTGTCTGCTGGCGAGGTTAAGGAGGTAGCTCCCCTTACAGAAGGTTTAGTAGACAGGGTACTGGTTAAAGAAGGCCAAGAGGTGCAAGAAGGAGATCCGCTGCTAACACTGTATAATGCTACTTTGGGTATGGAAGTGGAAAAAAGCCAGTTGGAACTAGATCAGGCGCGGCTCGAATTAGCTAAAATCTTAGGCGTAACCCCCGAACAAGTGGATTCAGCTGATCCCGACCTGGCTCTTTCTATACGGGCACCGGTGTCAGGGCGCGTAGTGGAATTAAAAGTCAAAGAAGGCGAACAAATTGGCGCCAAAGAGGATTTGCTGCGGCTAGTTGACGATAGCCAAGTGATGGTGGAAGTTTTTCTTGATGAAGGATCGGCTAGAAATGTCAAGCCGGGTCAGCCAGCAGAACTTTTGTTCCATGACTTTTCCGGCAGTACTCCTGGTACCGTCAAAGAGGTAGATCCTAATCGCTATCCTGATGCCAGTTCATTTGCTCGGCGGGTAGTTATTGCTGTTCCTAATCCGGGATTATTGACACCGGAGATGAAGACGGAAGTTAACATTAATACTGGCACCGAGATAGTAGCTGGAACGGGAACAGCTGCTAAATGGAAAGAAGATACTTGGGTGTCCAGCGGTGTAGAGGGCCGGATTGAAAAGCTACATGTAAAAGAAGGCAGCCGGGTTAAAGCCGGGGAGATCATAGCATCCCTAGAGAAAAGTTCAGCCTTATTAGATGTCTATAGCAAGATTTTGGCTTTGCGCCAAGCTCAGGTGGCTTATGAGCGTAAGCTGGAAGAACTGGATAGCTTAACGCTAAAGGCACCCATCAGCGGCCAAGTAATTGCTTTAAATACCGAAGATGGCCAGAAAGTAGAAGCTGGTAAAACGGTAGTTAAGATAGCTAGCTATGAAAAGATGAATACCAAGATTATTATCGACGAGCTGGATATTGTCTATATAAAGCCGGGCATGGACGCCACCGTTACAGTAGATGCTATGCCGGGAGAATCCTTTACGGCCAAGGTGGTAGAAGTGGCTCGTGAAGGTGGGAGCCAGCAAGATAGCGGAGATTATGGTGGCTATTCGGGGCCAAGCGGTTTTCCAGTGAAAGTGGAGATTATAGAGCCGGGGGATCTGAGGGCTGGGATGACAGCCAATGTGGCCATTTTTATCGAAGAGCGTAAAGATGTGCTGGCGGTGCCCATTGAAGCCGTATATGAAAAAGAAGGCACTTCCTTTGTTCAGGTGATGGAAGGTGGCAAACCGCGGGAAGTGGAAGTCAAGCTAGGGCTGCAAGATCAGGCATTAGCTGAAGTTCTAGATGGTTTAAGTGAAGGGCAAGAAGTGATAACCGGAAGTTCGGCCGACGATGAGATGTTCTTTGGCGGCGGAACGCGGCCGGTACGTAGAGCAAAAATGTAAGGAGAAAAAATATGGGTGCAGTTATGGTTAAGGTAAATGCTGTCACCAAGGATTATCGCATGGGGAAAATTAAGGTGCCAGCCCTAAGAGGTGTTGATTTAACGATAGCTTCGGGAGAAATGGTGGCCATTATGGGTCCGTCGGGGTCAGGTAAATCCACATTGATGAATATTCTCGGTTGCTTGGATCGCCCAACCAGCGGTCGCTATGAGCTTGACGGAGAAGAAGTAAGCCAAAAAAGTGATCGCCAATTAGCAGACATTAGAAACCGCAAAATCGGCTTTATCTTTCAGAGCTTTAATTTGCTTCCTCAACTAACAGCTTTGGAAAACGTGGAATTGCCCCTTATTTACCGGGGATTGGCCACTGGGGTGAGAAGAGCGAGGGCCGAAGCAGCCTTGGTCCGGCTGGGTCTGAAAGAGCGACTGCATCATCGGCCACAGGAGTTATCGGGCGGACAGCAACAGCGGGTCGCTATAGCGCGGGCGGTAGCAGCTGAACCGGAAGTGGTTTTGGCGGACGAGCCAACAGGCGCATTGGATTCACGCTCGGGCGAGGAAATTTTAGCTGTCTTTCAAGAGCTTCATGCCCAGGGTATCACTGTGATTATGGTTACCCACGATCCTAATGTGGCTTGCCATTGTGAGCGAATACTGCGGTTGGCTGACGGCGTAATCGTAGCCGATGACCAGGTGCGACAGGAAGATTATCTGGTGGCTCAGGAAGTGCTGGCGGCACTCCCGGTGCCGGTGGAAGTGGAAGGGGATGCCCAAGCATGATTCTGCTCCTTAGTATGAAATTGGCCTGGCGTAGTATTTTGGGCAATAAAATGCGCTCTGTCCTTACCATGTTAGGCGTAATTATTGGAGTGGCATCGGTAATTGCCTTAGTCTCAGTGGGGCAAGGAGCCAGGCTGGATATTCAGCGACATCTCATGAGCTTAGGATCAAATGTTATTGAGGTGTACAGCCAAGGCTGGGAGGTGCGGTTTACACCGGAACTATTAGAGAATTTGAAGGACCGTGTTGATAACATTAAATATATTATGCCGGTGGTAAATGTGGGCAACAATCTAAAATGGCGCAATACGAACTTTGACATTGATGGCCAAGGTGTAGGTGAGGACTTTTTGGCTATTCGGGATCTGGAGCTGCTAGGTGGCCGCGGCTTCACGGCGGCCGACATCCGTGAGCGCCGCCGGGTAATGGTGGTGGGAGCCATTGTGGCCGATAAGCTTTTTCAAGGTGTGAACCCCGTGGGTCAAGAAGTATACTTAAACGGTCAACGCTTTACAGTGGTGGGTGTGTTAAAGGCTAAGGTTGCGTCAAACCAAGAGTGGGGCATTGATCGGACGGTTTATATTCCTTACACTGTAGCTCAGCGCCTCAGTGGAGACAACCGCATTGATACTATTAATATTAAAGCCAAAGGTACT
>JAAYWY010000215.1 GCA_012516165.1 Bacillota bacterium | reverse complement strand
CTAGGATTACCAAACATAAACTAAACAGTCCTGTCCATGTAACACAAAAGGACAACACAATAACACAAAGGGACTGTCCGAAACCACTGAAAAAGTCTCTGTGGCACCGCCTCTATCGCGGTTCCAGTATGTGGCTGGGCCGTTTTGTGCTTTCTGGTTCCCATTCCCCTAAAGAAGCAGGTAATTCTCTTTGGTACGAATCGTAGACAGCATCCAGTAGATTTATTAGTTCCAAATATCCTATAGGTTCGTCGTCGCGGCCAGCATAACAGATTTCAAAATTGCCAGCATCAATATCCACCAAAAATTGAATGGTCACAATAACCGGTTGGCCATAATACAAGCAGACGCCGCTAAATTCAACTATGTGCTCGCCCTCGGTGGAAACAAAATATTCCCAATTAGGATAGCTAAAAAAGTCTTCAAAGGCTACCTGTATTTCTGGGTAGGGGTGCTCTTCAAAGGTGCCCCATTGGACAATTCTGAGGCATAGTTCCGTTTGATCAGGCAAAGTAGTTGCTTGCACTGTATGGCTATAGTCCGATTCTATCTGGTTTTTAACTGCTGTTACACGGTAAAATACAGTGGTATTAGGCTCGTAACCGTAGATGGATAAACAACAACTTGGTGCCCAAGAAAACGGTTGCTTGCTTCCATCTGCGGCTAAATATGGTTCGAACGGGCCTTCTTGAGCAAAGCTGCGGTATACATGGTAGTAATCGGCCCCAGATACAGGTTCCCAGTATAATTCGATTATGCTGTCGGATACAGCCACAGCAGAAATACTCACTGGCGGGAGCAGCTTGTTCTCTCCAGCGCTAGTACAAAAAGTAACTAACACCCCAGCCCGCAGGCGGCTGCCATCCTGAGCCATAACCTTAGGTGTAATATAAATACCGTATACTTCCTGAGTATTGTAAAGCTCGAGAGGGCTAAGATGTACCGTTTTGTTATTATCACCCATTGTTACTGCAGCCGGAACAACATTACCAGCGGCATCGGCAATATAAATGTTCTCTTTGGTAACAGTGTTTACAGCCAGGTCTTTATTGAACTTTATTTCCCAACTCTTGTTAAGGTCTACATCCATAGCTACCGCCGGATCTAACAGAAAATCTGTAAAACCACGGGCATTAGCATCCTTTACCACTACCTGACAAGAAGCTGTCTGCCCACCCTCCACAGTATACGCCGATACAGTACAGATCCCCACTGCTACCGGTATTACCACACCGGAATCAGTGACTTTAGCCACCCGGGAATTGCTCGATCGCCAATATACACTCTTGTTGGTAGCATTAGCTGGATAAACACTGGCTTTCAATTGCTGACTCTCATCGGTATACAAAGTTAAACTAGATGGTTGCACCATCACACCGGTTACCGGTACATAATCGCTCTTACCCACTAGAGGAAACGAATCCCCATAAGGATAAACCTGTACTTGGGACCGCCAGACATTAAGCCGGGTATATCTATATATTTCAGCTAACGTCACTATATTATCGTCATCTATATCAGCTCGATAGTCGCCGCGGACAAAACCAGCGCCTTTGACAAAACTATTAGTAAACTCACCGCCATAAGTTTTAAATTCTTGATCGTACACAGCAAACGAGTTTTCGTCGGCAGCGCAAGCGGTAAGCACCTTGTACTGGGGCTGGGTTAAGAGAGATTTACTTTCTACACCAAAAGCCGCCAGGACGGCTTGGTTGAACTGCTCCGCTAGATCTTCTGGCTGGGTATCGGTATCGGACACAGCATTAGGCAGATGGGTGTCAGTTTCTTCTGCAGCCTCTTTCGGATAAATAAACCCGCCGGAGAAACAACAATCCAATACCACCACCTTGGTGCCAGGGATACGGCTCAAGGCCTGTTCTAATTCATCCACGCCTATGTATTCTCCCCGAGATGCGTCCATAGGGCATAAATAAGCCCGCCCGTACTGGTCCACAGTGCCATGACCAGAAAAATAAAAGAACGACACATCCCTTGCCGCAGCTTTGGCAAAAGCAGTATCTATGGCAGCCAGAATTTCTTTTCGGTTAGCATTGGTCAGCAGTTTAATAGAACTGTATTTCGTTTCCCCTGGCGGGATAGAACTTTTAGCCAGGACACTTTGCATCCGCAGTATATCGTCGGCCACACCAGGTAGCATATCGAAACCATTGCCATATTCCCAGTTACCTATAAGAAGAGCTCTACGGGTGGAAACGTCTGCTTGTGCCTGGGCTTCTTGGTAATAACCAGAAACAATCAACATGAACACCAAGCAGACAACAACTGCTTTTGAACCGCGTTGCATTCTTACCATCACCGTTTGCTACCCCCATCCATAAACTTATTCATATAGTAATTCGCGTCAACATAACCCATTCCTGCCAAAAGCGACAAGTCCTGCTCCCATAACAACAAAAAAGCCCCCAAAAAGGACTCCTTACCTACATAAGCATCAACTAAAGCCCATCTTGCACGCAAGATGGGCCCAGCACTAACATCAAAGAATCTACTTTTGTAACACAAAGGGACTGTCCCCTTGTGTTCCTGTAACACAAAGGGACTGTCCGAAACCACTGAAAAAGTCTCTGTGGCACCGGGCATAACAGGAATGCCTGCCATAAATATAGTATAATTAAGCTAACAAACTCTTGAAATGGGGTTTACAGATGCTGCGTAT
>JAAYWY010000214.1 GCA_012516165.1 Bacillota bacterium | reverse complement strand
GCCAAAGGAATACCTTTTGCTTCAGCCGACACTAAGTACTGTACCGAAGGAAGACGTCGAACTAGCTCTGGCGCAGTTTTCTCCACCAGTTCAGCATCGCCCAAAATTACAAAGCTGGCAATAGCCAGACCAGGGGCCACCGCTACCACAGGCAGTTCCCGTTCTATTCCAGCAATAGTTAGGCGATACGTAGAAGGTAAAACCACAAAAAGACCTCCCATCCGCGTCTTATCGAGTGTAAATTTGGCATCTGTCTTGTCACTAACAAAACAACCTAGATATTAGTTGACTTGAGATTATTCAAGTACCTAGCTTCTAAAAAACCTTATAGAAATTAATAAGCCCGCTGATCAGCGGGCAATTAGCAGAACCCAGATCGGCCTTCGCCGGTTTAGCTCAGCACTTACCAATTAAATACAAATAAATTAAAATTGGCTGCGGGACTAGGATTCGAACCTAGGCAACATGATCCAGAGTCATGTGTGCTACCGCTACACCATCCCGCAGCGCTTTAACGATTTCATGGTACCATAAAGCTAGCTTTCAGTCAAGAAAAAACCCCTCCTTCTCCCTCGTAAGTGCCAACTAATCTAACCTTATTTAAGGGAGCCTTACAAGCACCTGTGTTCCAGGTGGTACTTTTAAAGCACGGGCATTGGGGCCACATTTTACCCTAAGCAGATAATAAACTGGGCGATGCGCCATACCGGCTCGGCCTTCAAAATTGCCTTGTCCTTTGCTAATGACAACATCGGCCTTAGCAAACAACCGCTGAAATTCACGGCTGGTACGCTGAAAAACCATGCCCGGCAAAGCAGCCCCAACATCAAAAATAGTGGCTACTTTATCCAACCCTGCTGCTACAGCATCTTCGGCCGTAGCATCGTTGATAATGGGAGCGGATTTGACAGCATAGTACACGTCTTTTTTCCCCAACTGCTCCTGTATAATTTCTAACAGCAACCGATCAAAAACTGTCTCACCGGCGTTATCGCCAATAATGAGAATGCTTTGGGCAGCGGTAAGTTCTGCTATTAACCGGGCACTGTCATCGCGCCCAAAAGGCTCTGTCACCGCTGCATGTACTACCTCTGCTATAGGTATGTCCAGGCCTACAGCTCCAGCGTCGACTATGTTGCCGGCTGCTGCTACCTTCAAGGCGCCCACAAGAGGACTATCTTGTTTTTGGATCGCTTCTTTTACTTTTGGATAAAGAATCAGCGCTTGACAGGTAGAAGCATCTTTTAGTTCTTTATAAACATCATCCGAACCGGCTATCTCGGCAATTACCTGGTGAATCGCAGCCGCAAACTCCAAGCCGTCACTAAACTTATCTTGCTGAGCAAAGAGTTCCTCGGTAACCTGGGTTATTTTATCGGCTAAATCCCCCTTGGCCCCTACTAACTCTATAGCTTCTTGTATTTGTCGTTTCAGGCAGGGTCCGCACTCAGGCGCATAAAGCATTATCTATGGTTCTCCTTCCATTAACATTAGTAAATACCGTGTTTAGTATATAAGTTTATTGTAGGAAGTCGCAAGGTAAATATATAAGCAGCCAAAGGAAAGCTCCGTCAATGATCCTAACTGCTCGTCGCCGTTAATTTCGCGATCAGATCAGCTACGTCTTTATAATTGGGATCTTGCGTAAAAATACGACGTAGCTGGGTCCAAGCACGTTTATTTTTGCCTAAAGCTAACAGGGCCTGAGCCATAAGATAACGATACTCCATGGTAACTTCATCCATGGTTTTCTGCCGCCGCCAAGGCCCTGTCTCCAAAACAGCTAAAGCCAGTTCCGGCCTGCCCTGCTTTAGGTAAATACTCGCCTGTGAATTCAACACCGGCACCTGACTCCTTATATCTGATGGCAACTCATTGAGCAGCTCTAAGGCCGCATCCAAGTCTCCTTGTTGTCTAAGAAGCTCCGCTAAAGAATATTGGGCACTATAATCCTCCGGTTGAAAGCCCAAATATGTTTCAAAGGCTTCTCTAGCCTCACTCGCTAAGCCTTGTTCCCAATAAAGATAAGCCAAATTGCGAAACACTAGCGGCACGTTCGGCACTAAAGTCAATACTTGTTGATACTCTGCAATGGCTTCTTCTATTTGCCCTTTCTCCTCGGCCTTCTGAGCTTTGAGGAAGCATTGCCGGGCTCGAGCACTAGGTGTATTAGTTCTTAGATAAATACTGATGCCAAATGCTAATAGCCCCGCCGGCCACCAGACAAACAGTAGAAACAGCGAAAGCACTACCGTCAAGCAACCCATTGCCCTGACCTTTGGTGCTAACTCCGGTGGCAAAGAAGTGGTACCGACGATAACTTCATTGTTATCTTGCTTAGTAGAACCTTTTTGCTTTCCTGTACCCAAGTATTCCATATGATACAGTCCTGTTCCTGGGACACGGAGAGTGCGGTAGGCACCACGTGGCCCCACACCTGCACGCAGGACTTTCCCGCCTACACTCATGCCAACGCCGCTTTTAGAAATATTAATTCGTGTACCTTTGCCTATTTTAATAGAACGCCGAAAACGCCACCCCATATCCCCACCTCCTTCAGCTTACTACATTAGAACCAAAACAGTCGCTACTTTTGCCCTTTCACCGGGTCTGGTTTACAACCGCAGCGGAAGTTCGCGCATAGCGGCCGCACCGAAGAAAGGTGAGTTCCACCAGCGGCTGCAGCCAACAGAACATGGCATAGGGGATAAAAGCATAGACCTTAGTACCTAAAAGCAGAGCCGGTGTTAAAGCTGCTGTGCTCCATGGAACCACAGCAGCCAGTACGCCGCCGGAATCAGCGATAGCCCGTGCTAATGCCAGCTCGCTGGCACCTGTATCCTGCAATTTATCGCGCAGCATACGGGCCGGGACCACGATAGAAACAGCTTGGTTAGAAGTTATCATCAACACAGCAGCACTGATAGCTACAGTAAGCTTCAGCAGCTGCGCAGGACCAAAGACATCTTCCAAAAATTGCGCTAAGACCAGCCTGGTTATGCCGGTTCCTTCGAGCAAACCATTGAAACCGGTGGCTGCAAACAGAGTAATTAGGATCGGAATTAAGGGCAGCAATCCGCCGCCGCTTATGAAGCGGGCTGCTTCTTTTGTTCCAACGACCTGCTGGTAACCAAATACAGCTGCACTGCCGATATCTAACAGCGTTAATCCCTGTACAAACCCACATACGGCCGCCGAACCCAGCAGCACAGTAAGGATATTATATTGCGCTGGCACTCTGGCCACGGCCAGAACAGCTAACAGAGCTGGCGGTAGCAACAGCCATGGACTGAGTCGAAAGTGGCTGACGATAAGAACGCGGAAATTCTCGATCACCGTTACGTTAAGCGCTTCTTGGCTATAGACTTGGTCTAAAACAAAATAAAAGACAGCAGTAAGCACCAAACCCGGAGCCCCAGTGGTCCACAGGTGCCGTAGAAAATCCCGGACATCGCACCCTGACATGGCCGCGATTAGATTCACTGTGGACGACAACGGCGAACCCCGATCGCCCACAAAAGCCCCTGAGACAATAGCCCCCACCACTATAGGATAAGGTATATCCATCACCGCTCCCACCCCAGCCAGTACAATACCGATAGTGCTAAACGTGCCCGTGGCGGTTCCCAGCAACATGGCAACCATGGTCGTTAACAGAAAAATGGTTAGGAGAAATCCTTGGGGCCGAATAAAATCGAAGCTCCAATTCATAAGAGCCGGAATAACACCGCCTGCCTTCCAGACCCCCGTTAACATTCCAATAAGGGACACAATGATAACCACCGGCACAGCTTGAAGTGCTCCAGCAACAAACATGCGTCCCAATTCCGGCCCGGTAAAGCCATGGCGTAAACCAAGTAGGACCACACCACAACTTCCCACCAGCAGCACGATATAAGCTGGTCGGTGCCAGACGGTCACCGTAACCAACATGCTCACGGCAAAGAATATAAGAAAGGCTATCACTTCTGGCAGGTCCTCGGCTTTCATCTCTCTTGCCCCCTTAGCCACCCCTTAGTTAAACAGCATCTCTTTTAGCTATTATTCGTCAGCTAAAAGCCAGGTTCCTGTTACAAAATTGCAACACAAAAAGATTAGGAATATCTTTCCTAACCCAGACAATGATAATAGGCCTTCGTTATTAACCATATATTAACCAGTTTTGATTATAGTAGAATAAGGAAATAGAAAACCGTTGGGAGGCGGATCGGTATTGAGCAACAAAACAATAGGTAGAACTGTACTAATTTTGACGATCTTTATAGCCATCATTGCGGGAACAGTATCTGCTGCGCCGGTGCTAAAAAAACCGGCTGCTAGAAAGCCCGCTGCCATCGGGCAAAGAGAAAGCGCTCGGGAACTGGAAAAAGAGATTTCGGACTACATCACCAACAAGGGAACAACCTATGATTTTGCAAATGATCATAATTTCCTGGACCTGGTCAACGCCTTTGCTCCTGCCTTACTTAAGCCAGAGAGCGAATATTTCTTGGACCATGCCAATCACTTTGCCGTCGGTGATCTGGATAAAGACAATCTGCCGGAAATAGCTGTCTACGAGCAACGTAATTTTGATAGCATCGACGATTCCGGTGCCCTAGTGGTGTATCAGTTTAAAGATGGCCAGTATCAACAAATAGCCCATATCGACATGGAATATGACAACACCTGTATAAAAATGGCGAATGGACCAGCAGCACCGGGACAAAATGCCCTTTTTATGCAAACTGCCGTGGGAGCTCACAGCGAAATGTTTTACCTGTTTTTACTGCAGGATGGTAAACTGGAACCGGCCATCGAT
>JAAYWY010000213.1 GCA_012516165.1 Bacillota bacterium | reverse complement strand
TAGCTTTTGGGTGGGACAATTCCTAGGTCCCCAAGCTTTAGCGGCGGTGTCGGTGGGTTTTCCGATAATTTTCGCCCTTATTGCCATGGTTACAGGTATCACCATGGCCACCACAACCTTAGTATCCCAGTATTTTGGTGCCCAGCAAATAGATAAAGTGCATCGGACTATCAATAACTCCCTTGTACTATTGGTGGGTATGGGTATTGTATTGTCTATCGTGGGTATTGGCTACCGCGACTTACTGCTGCGGCTTATTCAGACCCCAGATGATATTTTTCCGTTAGCCAGCATGTACATGGGTATTTTTCTCACGGGACTGGTCCCTACTTTTTTGTATAATGCCGCCGGAGCTATTTTGCGTGGACTTGGCGATTCCAGAAACCCACTCAAGTTTTTGGCTTATGCCACTGTAATGAATATTGTACTTGACCCCCTGCTGAGCTTTGGTTTCGGACCGGTGCCTCCTATGGGCGTAGCGGGAGTAGCTCTAGCCACGGTTATTGCTCAGGCGTTCTCGGCTGTTATGGCTATGGGTTATCTCGTACGGCACTCTGGTTTAGTCCGGTTTAGTGCCGATTGGTGGCGACTGGATGGCGAAATTATGGCCCTAACTTTTAAAATCGGGGTCCCCGCTGGGTTACAGCAAATGTTGGTGTCGTTTAGCCACCTGTTTATCGGTTCGCTGGTAAATAGGTTCGGGAGCACAGTGGTAGCAGCTTTTGGTGTTGCTTCCCGCTGGGACCAATTTGCCTTTATGCCGTCCATGAGTGTTGGTATGGCTGTGTCGGCCTTGGTGGGACAGAATTTAGGAGCAGGAAAAGATGAACGAGTGCGCGAAATTGTCAAGTGGAGCATACTGTTAGGCGGCGGGATTACTCTTTTGGTGACAGCAATTGTTTTGTCTATTCCAGGAACTCTGGTTCGCTTCTTCACCGACGATGCCGCAGTGATTGCCGCTGGTATTACTTATCTTCGCATAGTAGCCTTTAACTATGTGCCTTTTGCCGCCATGTTTGTTATGGGTGGAGTGATGCGCGGAGCGGGCGACACCATAGCCACGTTCTTTGCTTCGCTCCTCAATCTCTGGGGCGTGCGCGTACCATTGGCGGCGTATCTTTCTAGCCGACCGGAACTGGGGATAAAAGGTGTTTGGATAGCCATGATGGTCAGCCCCTATGTAGGTACCACCATCCAAGCGCTCTATTATAAAAGTGGTCTCTGGAGGAAACGGGCCCTTGTGCGCCGTAGTACGCAACAAGAAAACTAAACAGGTTTTTAGTGCCCTTGCCGGTTTTGTATTTATGTGATATACTAATTAAGATGTATATCATCAAAGAAGGTTGCACATGTGAACAAATTACCTCTGTTCTTGCGACAGGGGTATTTTTATTTACTTTACTTACGAAGGGAGGAGTGCATTTTGCTTCAACAACTATTAATACTTTTTTCTCTTAACTGTGTGAGCACAGGTTTAAGCACACTTAAAACTATCTTTTTAAGTAACCGAATTATAACACCGGTGTATATAACCACATTTTTAGATGCTATTATTGTCGCTTATGCTTTCAGAATGGTGGCGACATCTTCTAGCCTTTCTTATGTTATAGTGTTTGCCCTAGGCAGAATAGCCGGGGTATGCCTCGGAAACGTTATAGAAGAAAAAATAGCCGTTGGCTTGCTAGAAGTAACCGTATACAAGCATCCGGAAGAAGGTAAAATCGTGGCAGATGAGCTAAGGACTAAAGGTTATTCCGTTACTACCGAAATAGGTTACGGCCTAGAAGGGAAAGATCGCTTAGTTTTAAATATTATTGTTCCTCGGAGGCATTTCCCGGAACTAAAAGAAATTCTAGAACAATATGGGAAAGTCAATATGGCTGTAAAACCGGTTACTAGAGTTAGTGGTAAGGTTGGTTGCCTGCAAACACCTAATGCTGTCGAAGAAATGTCAGATTAAGTGCCGCCGTATTTTTCAGACTAGAAAAAAAGCATAAATGCTGGTATCATAACAGTAGCGGTAACTAGTAATAATCAGCTTCACTAAGAACCAACTAAACTTAACCTAATTGCACAAATAAACAGCAAGGCTAGTAACGGCTAGCCCATGAGCCCACAAAAGGAGGACTGTGTTAATGATTTCTTGGAAAGAAGAGTACCGAGTAGGCGTAGCCCTAATTGATGAGCAGCACAAGAAACTGTTCGAGATCGCCAACCGAGCATATGAACTGCTGAAAGATGAATGGCGGACCGACAAATACGATAATATTGTGGCCATATTAGAAGAGCTCCGCGATTATGCCTTATTTCATTTTAATGCCGAAGAGCAACTCATGAAGGAAATTGGTTACCGCCGGTTCCTGTCGCACAAAGTACAGCACGACGATTTCAAAGAAGAGCTGGCCGCCGTGGATTTGCACAAGCTGGATACCGATCAAGAAGCCTATCTTAG
>JAAYWY010000212.1 GCA_012516165.1 Bacillota bacterium | reverse complement strand
TAATGAACTTTATCCAGCGTATTCGCCAACAGTTTGGGCTTAGCATTTTGCTCATTGAACACCAAATGCGGGTAGTGATGGGTATTTGCGAGCGTATTACTGTATTAGAATATGGTCAAACCATTGCTGAGGGTCCGCCGGCAGCCATTCAGCGGGACAACCGTGTGATTGCTGCCTATCTGGGGGTGAGTGCCGATGCTTGAAATTAAAGATTTACACGTTCATTATGGCGGCATCCATGCTTTAAAAGGAATCAGCTTGACGGTACCGGAAGGGAAAATTGTAACCTTAATTGGAGCTAACGGTGCTGGCAAAAGCACTACACTAAGGGCTATTTGTGGTTTGGTCAAACCAACTAGCGGCAGTATTGTTTTTTGTGGCGAAAACCTAGTGGGAGAAAAAACTACCACTATAATTAAGAAAGGTATTACTATGGTACCGGAAGGACGTCGAGTTTTTCCTGATCTTACCGTTCACGAAAACCTGATTTTGGGAGCTTATGCCCGTCAGGACCACCAAGCTATTGAAGAGGATATAAAGCAGGTTAACACTTTGTTTCCACGTTTATTAGAGCGCCGGGACCAGCTGGCGGGCACTTTGTCCGGCGGTGAGCAACAAATGCTGGCTGTAGGCCGGGCTTTAATGTCCCGGCCACGCCTTTTAATGATGGATGAACCGTCATTGGGACTGGCACCGGTTTTGGTTCAAGATATTTTTCAGATTATCCGCCGTATTAACAACGATGGAATGACTATACTGCTTATTGAGCAGAATGCAAAAGCGGCGCTGGAGCTGGCAGATTACGGTTATGTCCTCGAGACGGGTAGCGTAGCTCTGGCTGGAACGGGCAAAGACTTATTGGCCGACGATCGAGTTCGTAAGGTATATTTGGGGGAGAGCTAGGCCGAAATTAGAAAATAACAGGTTGGCAGATATAGCAGATATTGTAGTAGATGTAAAATGCATGGGGCAGACCTTTGTGTCTGCTCTTTTAAGTTCTGCGGGAACACAAAAATTATGGCTAGATAGTGCAAAGACAGTTTTTTACAGCTGTTCGTTAACAATTATGACCCTGGGCTTTACATGGTGTGAGAATTGTGCTAGGATTGTGATAGAAATGACAAAGTTGGGGGCGGTACTATGGTGCGGGTGACAGTGTGCGTGGGGAGTGCATGCCACTTAAAAGGATCATCAGAGGTAATTAGAATCCTCCAGGATCTTATCGCCAATTATGGCTTAGAGGACCAGGTAAGTCTGGAAGGATCTTTTTGCCAGGAACACTGCACAGAGGGTGTGGTGGTACATGTTGATGGTGAGCTTATTACTGGGGTGCGTCGTGACCAGGTCTTTCAATTGTTTCAAGAAAAGATTTTAAGGAGATGTCAGTTATGAGCGTAATTACCACCCGGGTAGCTGACTGCCGTGACTGTCATCGCTGTTTGCGCTATTGCCCGGTGAAGGCAATTTCGTTTCGATCAGGTCAAGCTCACATTATTGATGACCGCTGTATTGCCTGTGGAAGCTGCACACTGGTTTGTCCTCAACACGCGAAGATAATTCACAGCGACATTCTCCGGGTACAGAATTTTATAGCCGAGGGACGGCGGGTAGCACTTAGTGTGGCTCCGTCATTTGCGGCGGCTTTCTCGAACCCGGTGGTGGATTCTTTTGCTGATATGGTTAAGACACTGGGATTTACTTGGGTGGAAGAAACAGCTGTGGGAGCCCAAGTGGTGGCTTGGGAGTACAAAACCTTGCTGGAAGGCCGTGAGGATCCACTGATTTCCGCTTGCTGTCCAGCAGTTGTCAATCTAATTGAGAAACATTATCCTGAGCTGATACGTTATGTGGCCCCTTGCCTTTCTCCAATGGCTACCCATGGGCTAATGCTTAAGGATAGGTATGGGGATGACATAAAGGTAGTTTTTGTCGGACCATGTACCGCTAAGATCGATGAGGCACGACGTCCAGAAGTGGCTGGTATTGTAGATGCAGTGATTACTTTCCCTGAGCTCCAGAAATGGTTTGAGGAAGCGGGGATAGAGCCAGCAACAGTCCAAGCGAAAAGTGGTGTTGGCACAAGCTTACCAGCTCGGGCCTTTCCAGTGGAAGGCGGAGTGCTACAGGCGGCTGACATTGCCTCTGATCTAGCAAGCCGAGTTTTGGCGGTAAGCGGTCTGGAGGAATGCCTAGCTACTTTTCGCGACCTAGCTGACGGTTGCATCAAACCGCGATTTATCGAAGCCATGGTTTGTACGGGTGGCTGTGTAGGCGGTCCAGCTATGCCCCAAGGAACAAGTGCCGCTGCCAATCGCTTAAAAGTTGCTTCTTATTTACAACGGGCCAATGTTACCGACTATTGTCAGGAGATATCTCATAAATGGATATCTGATCCCAGACTAAAACGCAGTTATATGGATCGGCGCCAAAAATTGCCAGAACCCACAGACAAAGAAATTGTTGCTATTTTGGCTCGAACTGGCAAGACACATCCGGCTGACGAGGCCAATTGTGGTGGTTGCGGTTATAACTCCTGCCGAGAAAAAGCCTATGCTGTGTATCAGGGGTGGGCCGAAGAAGAAATGTGTATACCGTATATGAAGTCAAAGATATCTTCTTTGGCAGGTG
The DNA here is from genome assembly GCA_012516165.1 of Bacillota bacterium. Taxonomy (GTDB): domain Bacteria; phylum Bacillota; class DTU030; order DUMP01; family DUMP01; genus JAAYWY01. The sequence goes on along the minus strand of JAAYWY010000212.1, from coordinate 1,319 downwards.
CCATTGTCAATTCTACCTCCAGTGCCGTAATTGTTACGGATTCTAACTTGGTGGTTCAACAGTTTAACCCCCGAGCACTAAGTTTATTTGCTCTAGATGGTGATGCTGTAGCTGGTCAGCCGCTGGCTAATTTCCTAGACCCGGTGGATTTTGCCACCGCCTGGGAAGAGCAAAAAAGTGTAGTGGATAAAAGAGTAGCTTATCCGGAGCGGGACTTGGTTACTTTGCAAACTATCCTTCCGATTAAGGATTATGATTTGATTGTGGGTATTATTAATGATATCTCCAGTCTAGAAAAAGATAAAGAAGATGCCCTACGAATGAAACGGGAGGCCTTAGTGCGAGCAGAACAGGTTATTATGCGGCAAATGAAAGCAGCTCAAGAAATAGCGAGTCTTATGGGAGAGACTACAGCCGAGACAAAGGCTACTTTGCGTGAACTAATAGAGCTGGCTCGGGGCAAGGAGGACAAAAGTCATGCGCTTGGTGGCTGAGGTGGCACAAGGGAGTTTAGCCAAAAGTGGTGAGGAACTATGTGGTGACAAAGTAGAAGTGGTAAAAACTCCGGAGCGAACCACCGTGGTGTTATCTGATGGTTTAGGTAGTGGGGTTAAAGCCAATATCTTGGCCACCCTTACCACTAAGATCGCCGCTGGTTTGCTGGAACGTATGGTACCATTAGAAGAAGTCATAAGTACCATTGCCCAAACCCTTCCTGTATGTCGCGAACGGCAAATAGCCTATTCTACGTTAGCAGTGCTACAGGTGAAATCGTCTAATCTAGCTCATGTGGTGCTGTTGGATAGTCCACCGGTGTTCTTATATCGGAAAGGACAAGTACTGCCGTTTCCTACCCAGCCTAAGGTGGTAGCGGGGCGTGATATTGAGGAGGGTGAACTAGAGCTGGTAGCTGGCGATTTTCTCCTCATGATAAGCGACGGTGTACTTCATGCTGGTATCGGGGGTATACTACCGTTGGGTTTGGGCGAAGAGGGTGTCATGACCCATTTTAAGGAGTTACTAAAAGAAAAACTAAATTCCCAGGAAGTTGTGCAGCGATTTCTTGATCTTTGCGCTGCTTACTATACCATGGTTCCTGGTGATGATACTACGGTGGTGGCTATTAATATGCGGCCACCAAGGCAATTGGTTATGTTCACTGGGCCACCACGGTCGCCAACCTTGGATGCGGTTGCTGTGAAGAAACTAATGGACTATCCTGGTACCAAAGTGGTGTGTGGGGGTACCACCGCTAAAATAGTAGCTCGCGAGTTAGACCAAGAGCTAACGGTAGAGTTGCAGTACGATGATCCAGAAAT
>JAAYWY010000211.1 GCA_012516165.1 Bacillota bacterium | reverse complement strand
TGTTAAGTCCGTCTCGATATTACCGCTGAGCTCCGTGGGGTTTTCGGACGTCATTTGTTCGGCTGCCCGCTGCTCTTTTATTTTTCCGGCCGGAATCGGTTTTTTAAAACCACTATCCATATCCGATCCCTCTTTATAACAAATATGGTGCTACCAGCCTTAGTGTTAACCAGCTTCAGGGAAAACATTCATTTTGTTCCCTTACAAAGTGGGGACATGCATCGGCGGTTATCCCTCGCTTACTTTGCTCGGGCACCGTCCGGTGCTGTTTTGAGTTTATTTGAGAGTCTTTACAGTTGCTGGGAAGTAAGTTAACATAGGAGCATGGGCTTGTGATCTCTAAACATCCCACCCAACGGAGCATTTTATACTAGAAATCACCGCCTGACTTCCTAAGGTAAGGGAGGTTTTTGCTATGGCTAAATCGGTGTCTATGCTTGCAGAATCTGAGCATAGGCTTATGACTTCCTTTAACTGGCGAGCTGTAACGTGGGCCACTGCCGCGCATTTTGTGGTGGATTTATATCTTAATACCATTCCGCCGCTTTTGCCGTACATAGCACGGATGCAGGGCCTTACCATGACCCAAACGGGCTTGGTATTAACAGTCCAATCCATTACCGGTTCTTTTCTCCAACCATTTGTTGGTCTCTGCCTTGACCAGTGGGGCAAAAGCTGGTGGTTAGCAGCTACCACTGTTTATTCGGCTGCTATGATAGCCTTAATTGGGCTTTTCCCTGGCTATACATCTCTTTTGGTGCTGTTTGGTCTGGCTGGCTTAGGTTCATCACTGCTGCACCCTTTAGGGTCAGTGGTGTCTACCCGTTCGGCTGGTTCCCAGCCCGGTTTGGCCGTATCTATTTATAGCACCGGCGGCAATTTAGGTTTTTCGTTAGGCCCCTTGGTGGCGGTTTGGTTGGTACAGCGTTTTGGTTTTCCTGGCTTGGCTTATGTATTTCCTTTTAGTGTACTATTTGCCTTAACATACCTAAGAGTGCGTCAGGACCTACCGGCTTATGTATCCACCCCTGAACGTTGTCGCCAGGAACTCGCTGATACCCAAGTTCCCGGCAGTTGGCGGGCGCTGCTCCTTTTGAATATGGTGTCTTGGCTGCGGGCATGGGGCCAATACATTTTTACCGCTTATTATTCCTACCACTTTATCAACAATGGCTATCCTGTTACTATCTCGGCACCCATTCTCAGTACATTTCTTTTAGCGGGGACGGCGGGTACTTTAGCAGGAGGCCTGCTAGCCGATTGGATTGGGCGCCGGGGTGTTATTACCGGTTCCCTGGTGCTGGGGCTGGTAAGTACGTGGCTAAGCCTTACCCCACCAGGGCCGTTGGCTTGGCTGGGTATTGCCCTACTGGGGGCATCGCTTCATGCCATGGTCCCAGTGAGCATCGTTATTGCCCAGGAACTGGTTCCGCACCGGGCCGGTATGGCTGCTGGACTCATGATGGGTTTTTCTTATGGCCTGGGCGGATTATGCACTCCCATTACCGGTCGTATCGCCGATACCTACGGTATAGAAATGGCCCTAAAGAGCACATACCCGGTGCTGGCTATAGCAGTGTTACTTTGCTTCTTTTTGCCCCTGGGCAGAAGAAGCTCTAAGAGGGAGAGTATTTCAACAAAGAACTGAGAAATAAGGCCCCAACAGCAGGTAAAAAATTGTAGGTAAAACCGACTAAAAGAGGGAGGAACCCAATTGCCTTCGTGCAACATTTTACTTATTCGACATGGTATAACCGACTACAATCGCCAAGGACGTATCCAAGGACAGCTTGACATACCACTTTGCGACCAAGGACGTCGCCAGGCGCAAGAACTGGCCCAGCGGTTCAAACCAGGCCAGATTCAGGCCATTTACAGCAGCGACCTTTCTCGAGCCAAAGAAACAGCCGAGATTATTGCCCGGGCAATAAAGCTACCAGTCGAGGAATATCGACCCGATTTGCGCGAGATTTGTTTTGGCCATTGGCAAGGGCATACCATGGCCGAAGTGGCCCAACTTTATCCCGAAGAGCTGGCTCTTTGGCGAGCCGATCAAACATATTCCGCTCCCCACGGAGGAGAGTCTTTTGCCCAGATGACCGAACGCGGTTGGAAAGCAGTGCAGGAGATTGCCGCCTCACATCCGGGCCAAACCGTAGCCGTAGTAGCCCATGGCGGCCTTATCAAAGGCATACTATGCATGGCCAATAGCATGGACCTTAGCCAGCGTTCACAGCTGGTACTAGACAACGCTTCCTATACCACTATCGAACTATAAAAAGGGCCGGCCTTCGTGCCAGCCCTTTTCATATTCCCAAACTGCACCCACACGTAGGGGAGGGGCTCCGTCCCCTCCCGCAAGACATAACCCACAGCCCCTACAAAAAAACTCCACTCCATGTGTAGGGGAGGGGCTCCGTCCCCTCCCGAACATATACCGCTGCAACCCTTGGCATATGTTTGTTTCCATGCTGGTTTGTACCACAGGAACACGGACAGGCGCAGAGGCCTGTCCCTACGTGATACTGCACCCACATGTAGGGGAGGGGCTCCGTCCCCTCCCGCAAGGCATAACCCACAGCCCCTACAAAAAACTCCACTCCATGTGTAGGGGAGGGGCTCCGTCCCCTCCCGAACACATACCACTGCAACCCCTGGCATACGTCCGATTCCATGCTGGTTTGTACCACAGGAACACGGACAGGCGCAGAGCCT
>JAAYWY010000027.1 GCA_012516165.1 Bacillota bacterium | reverse complement strand
TTTCGTCGATAACGCAAATGGCCTCCTGGATATTTTCGATAATATGTTTTAATACTACAAGGGCCTGGTGAGGATTAATAAAATCCAAGGCCTAACACTCCTCTAATTTCTAAATTCAGGCACGGGCCACTCAATATTACCGTGCCTAGGAGCGTCTTTGTTCACTTAAAACATCTTGCTTTCCTGAGTGGCTAGCCTAGCATAAATGCTGGTGCCACCCAGGGCCAGCCTTATATCAAATCTTTTTTAGCATGTATCTAAAAGCTAACTACGCTTTCTTGCGAGCCCGAATAGCTTTGGCGCAAATCAAGCCGCAGGCCGAGGCTTGCACCAAACCCCGGGATACACCAGCGCCGTCACCGGCAGCAAACAGGTTTTTGATCCCTGTTTCTAGCTCGGCAGTAAGTTCTAACCGGGAGGAATAAAATTTAACTTCTACGCCGTAAAGTAGGGTATGCCGAGAATACACGCCCGGTGCCACTACATCTAGCGCCTGCAGCATTTCTACTATGCTGGCCAGATAACGATACGGCAACACTAGACTCAAATCGCCCGGGGTGGCGGCTTTTAGTGTCGGCTCCACCATTCCCCGCCGTAGGCGCTCCACGGTGCTGCGGCGGCCGGACAAAAAATCGCCTAGGCGCTGCACCAGCACACCACCACCTAATAAATTTGCTAAGCTGGCGATATGTTTGCCATAGGAAATAGGTTCTTTGAACGGCTCGGTAAAGGTTTTGCTCACTAAGATGGCAAAATTGGTGTTTTCGCTGCGTCTTTCGGCGTACGAATGGCCATTAACAGTTAACAAACCGCTGTTGTTTTCTAACACTACTTCGCCATAGGGATTCATACAAAAGGTACGGACCCGATCGTCGAAGGCTTTGGAGAAAAAGATGAATTTTGATTCGTAGATAACATCGGTCAGATGCTCCATAACCACGGCTGGCACCTCGACGCGCACACCAATATCTACTGGGTTAACTTCCATGTTAAGACCAAGGCGCATTGCCTCTTTAGAGAACCAATCGGAGCCATCGCGGCCCGGTGCCACAATTACATATTCAGCATAAATAGTCTCGTCCTGTTCGGTTTTTACACCTACTACTTGGTTATCTTCTACTAAAATAGTCTTAACCGGCGTTCGCGGCCGCACATCCACCCGTTCGCCGATAAAATGGCGCATATCGCTTAAAATGGCAAAGCATTTTTCTGTTCCTAGATGGCGGATAGGGGCTGGCACAAGATTAAGATCGGCCCGGGCTGCCTGGCGCTGGATCTCTTTTATTTTGTCGTTGTCAGTACCAAACACATGCCTCGGTGCACCAAAGCGCAGATAGATATCATCCACATATTTTATCAATTGCGCTACAGTTTGTCTGTCCACATACTCATCTAACCAACCGCCAAATTCAGTGGTCAAGGTGAGTTTTCCATCACTAAAAGCGCCAGCTCCACCCCAACCAGACACAATGGAACAGGGACGGCAGCGTGCACAAGTACCGGTTATTTTTAGCGGACAACGGCGTGATGAAATATCTGGGCCTTTTTCTAGTAAGAGGATCTTCAGATCGGTTTTTTCACCCAACTCCAGGGCCGCAAAAATACCAGCCGGCCCCGCTCCCACGATAATCACATCGTACTTCGGCCGCATTTAACCACCCCTTTAACCTCTTCCCTTATTCAACACTGCTGTCAACTCTGGATTGGATATGGCTGCTGGAGGTTCTCCCGATGGCCCATTGTAACCGAGTTAATAGTCTTCACACCGCGCCTGAAAAGCTATCCGCTCCCGGTAATTGTCCCCATTTACAGGAACAAAGTCACCGCACATTTCCAACAAGCGGTCCACTACTTTCTTACCTAGCCGGTCTTTAATCCAACCCACCATCTTGTTACTAGTGACTAAAATTGGTTTCTCAGCCTCATAGCGCATATTAATAAGCTCGAATATTTTGCCCTTTTCCCAGTCGGAATACTGATCCAAAGCTGAGATGTCGTCTAGTACTAATAAATCTACATCTTTGAGCGGTTGTAAAATCTGCCATTCCGTTTTGGTTTCGCTCTGGTAAGTAGCCCGAATGTCGCTTAAAAGTTCAATTGTTACCACGAAGGCAGCCTTATAACCTTGGCGCACTACTTCTCTCAGTACGGCTGCCGCCAAGTGGGTTTTGCCGCGACCAGTATCACCCACCAGAAACAGACTCTTACCGCTTTGACGGTGAGTGGCAAAATTAGAAGCGTAAGCTTTGGCTGCTTCCCAGGCTGGGCGGTTAAGTTCTGTTATGCTAAAGTTTTCAAAGGTGCGGCTCCGAAATTTTTTTCTGAGGCCAGCGGCCGCCAGCTTGTTTTCTAACTGTTTTTTTTCTGCTTCCTGTCGTCGTTTTTCCACACAGGAACAGGGTGTAACCACCACTACCCCATCTTGTTCCTGATAGATTTTTTCCAAGTCTAAACAACGCCGGCAAAAATAGCGTCCCGGCGGATAAAACCGCCAATAGGTGTCGCCGCCAGCGTCAAAACGGACATGATGCCCTGGGCGCGGGTCGGAAATCTCGCCGCGCTGTAGGGCTAACCGCTCCCGTTTGATTTTTTCCACCCGCGCTTGAAGCTCCTCCTTTTTAATCTCCCAAGGTGGAGCCCCGGTAGAAGCGGTAGTATTCGTCAGAGCGGATGTCAAAAGGTTCGTCAGTTTCTCCACCATAACCCAGCTCCTCTAATAGCTCCTTCCCCACCGGGGGATCAGCCGACGCTAAGCGCTTGAGGACCCAGCGCGGCACGCCACATTCCTGCCAATTGAAAAATAACTGCTCCACATAGCTCACCGAGCGAATGTCCCTCCACATGGCGTAATGAACAGCCAGCATAAGGATTTTTAGCTCCCGGTCATTTTTGGCTTCTGAGGGCAGAGTATACAAACGTTCGTACCACAGAGGATTAACTCGCCCCAGTTTTTCCACCACATAGCGAGAAATAAGTTGCACTGCCTGCTCTTTGTAATCTTTTATTTCCATGGGCATCACCTCTTTAGGCAGCGCCCGTTAAGGCCACTGGTAGTAGAGCTTTATCCTGGTACTGGATCCAGGGCTAAATCATGAAACAGTGTATAGTCCGGTAAAAATGCCAGCTGCGCCACACCTGTGGGACCGTTGCGCTGCTTGGCCACTATCACTTCGGCAATACCTTTTTTCTCGGACTCGGGATTGTAGTATTCGTCGCGGTAGATAAAAGCTACCAAATCGGCATCTTGTTCAATAGCCCCCGATTCCCTCAGGTCCGATAGCACCGGCCGCTTATCCTGGCGTTGTTCCACTGCTCGCGATAGCTGGGACAAGGCCACCACCGGGCATTTGACTTCCCGGGCCAGCGCTTTTAAGGCTCGCGATATTTCTGAGATTTCCTGCTGCCGGCTTTCGCTCCGCCCGTGGCCAGCAATTAGCTGCAAATAGTCAATTATAACCAGACCCGGTCCCTGTTCCTGTACTAAGCGCCGGGTTTTAGCCCTAATATCCATAACCGTAGGGGCTGCGCTATCATCGATAAAAATTGGTACTTCTGACAACCGTCCCATAGCTGCCACCAGCCGGGGCCAGTCTTCTTCGTCCAAAGCACCAGTCCTGAGCTTTTGACTGGGTATCCGCGCTTCAGCCGACAGTAATCGCTGTACCAGCTGTTCGCGTGACATCTCTAAGCTAAAAAGAGCCACTGGCTTTTGATGATAAAGAGCCACATGCTGAGCAATATTCAAGCACAAGCTGGTTTTACCCATGGACGGACGCGCTGCCACCACAATAAAATCCGACGGCTGAAGGCCCGTGGTCAGACGGTCTAAATCCCGAAACCCAGTGGGAATACCAGGAATTACCCCTTGGTTCTGGGCCAAGTATTCAATACGGTCAAAAGCTTCCACCAGCGCGTCGCGGATAGGAAGAAAATCTTGGCCCATACGGCGCTGGGCCACATCCAAGATAGCCTTTTCTGCCTGATCTAAGATGGTGGTGGCATCGTCGGCAGCAGCATAACTATGTTCTATAATCCGGTTAGCTTCGCGAATCAGCTGCCGCAAAAGGGACTTCTCTTGTACAATGCGAGCATAATGCTCTACGTTGGCCGTACTAGGTACTGCCGAGGCCAGATCGGATAGGTAACCGATTCCACCTATAAGTTCCAGTTTTCCTTCCTGATGTAAGGCTTCGCTTACTGTCACTAAATCGCAAGCCACACCGCGGTTGGACAAATCCAGCATCACTTTAAAAATCTGCTGGTGGTTCTCCTGGTAAAAATCTTCGGCGCGAAGAATTTCGGTGGCTGTGATCACAGCTTCGCCATCTAACAGCATCGAGCCCAGTACCGATTGCTCCGCTTCCACGTTGCATGGTGGTAACCGGTCGGTAATACTAAGGGCCATAGTCTCTTCTCTCCCTTAAGGTCCAAAAGTTCCTCTTTTGAAAGGCAGCTCTCTGGTTGCGCTTATTCGGGTACCACCTGCACTTTTATCTCAGAGGTAACATCGGTATATAGTCGAAGTGTTACGTTGTATTCCCCTAAAGCTTTTATAGGTTCTTTTAATTCGATTTTTCTTTTGTCCACCGTTAACTTGAGCTGTTTTTTGATGGCGGCCGCAATATCCTGGTTCGTAATGGAACCAAAAAGACGCCCACCTCCGCCAGAACGGGCGGTGACTACCACTTTACTCCCCGTTAAACGTTGGGCCAAGGACCGGGCTTCTTCTTCGGCCCGCTGTTCTTTGGCAGCTTGGAGTTTACGCTGCCGTTCTACTTCTTTGAGACTGCCCACTGTGGCTTCTTGAGCTAACTGACGGGGGAACAAGAAATTGCGGGCATAACCATCATTTACATTCACCACATCGCCTTGTTTACCCAAACGGGGCACATCTTGCTTTAATATTACTTTCATTTAGCTTCACCTTCCTCAGTTAGATAATCCTCCAACACTTGGCGCAGTTTTTCCCGGGCCGCAGCCACAGACATGCCTTTTAGCTGGGCCCCGGCAATATTCAGGTGTCCACCGCCGCCAATTTTCTCCATTAATACTTGTACATTGACATCCCCCAGCGACCGCGCGCTCACCGCTGCTCCGTCTTTGAAGGGATACACCACAAATGAAGCTTTGATCTCTTCAATGTTCAAAAGCTCGTTGGCCACCTGAGCTGCCAACAGTTGGCAATCAGGAGCAGAATGGGTAATTTCGGCCAAGGCTAGACCACCAGGCAGCAAAGTGGTGGACTCAATAATGGCTGCTCGCCGTACAAAAGTCTCTAAATCATCCTGAAACAGGCGTTGAATCAGGCGGGCATCAGCCCCGATTCGCCGGAGATAAGCAGCTGCCTCAAAGGTCCGTACGCCTGTTTGAAAAGCAAAGTTTTTTGTATCTACGGTAATTCCGGCCAGCAACGCTGTAGCCTCTAGAGAAGTCAGCTTAACTTCATCCAGATACTGCAATATCTCTGTCACCAGCTCGGCTGTGGAAGAAGCATAATTCTCCAGATAAATCAATATGGGATCAGCGATAAACTCTTCCGCCCGGCGGTGGTGGTCGATAACAACTACTTTTTGTGTTCTGGTAAGCAGCCGCGGCGCTGCCACCAGTGACGGCTTATGGGTGTCCACCACAATAAGAAGGGTGTCAGCCGAAACTAGGCGTCCTGCTACCCCTGGCTCCACAAAAACATCGTGATAAGTGTCGTGTTCGTGCAGATAGTTGTAGATTTTGTCAATAGAGGGCGTAATTTCCTCCAATACCACATAGGCTGATCGCCCTAAATCACGAGCAGCCTTAGCTAGCGCCACTGCCGACCCTAAGCTATCTGGATCGGCACTGGCATGGCCCATAACCAGTACTCGGTCCGCACCAGCAATGAGCTCGCGTAAAGCCTGGGCTATTACCCGGGCCCGTACTTTGGTACGCTTTTCCGGAGCCATGCTTTTGCCGCCATAATAGGAAAAATCGGTGGGCGTCTTAATAACTACCTGATCACCACCACGGCCTAAGGCCAAATCCAGCGAC
>JAAYWY010000210.1 GCA_012516165.1 Bacillota bacterium | reverse complement strand
TCTTATTAGAAATCATTTTCATGTCTGCCGAATGGTAACCGTGTTGTCCAAATAGCTCGGTAGCCGACTGGAGGATTTGTTTTTCTGCATCTTTGATTATTTTTGGCATAAAATTGACCTCCTAAGCCCTAACCTTGGCAATCTGGCGCTGTCAAGCGGTTAGCCACTCAGGCTGTCTAATCAGCCTCGATTTGGTTGAGGCTATCCACAAATTTCTGCCGGCATTCCCAACTACAAAAGTAATGGTAGCCATCATCTGTGGCTACAATGTAGCTGTTTTGCTGAGGGATTTCGCAACCGCAAATCTCATCGTAAACTAGTTCTTGCGAATCATCAGTAGAAGCTTTGGTTTCTTCCGATGGGTTCCGGTTAGCTGTCAATGTTCCAGCCTTTCCTTTGACCTGATTTTTCATAGTAGATATAACTTGGCCTATATTTACGATCAAAGAAACTGCAAGGCGAAACACAAAAACCAAAACAAAGAAGTTTAATACTCCGACCATAGAATTATAAAAGACTTCTCCTAGTGTAGATAAGCTTTCAGGTCCCATAGTATTCACCCCTTTAGCCTTTTATAGGCTCTTCTTAGTAGAAACTAGGGTTGGAATAGCATCTAAGTTTATGAATCGTTATTCATAATAACCCTTAATTTTCATTTTGTCAATACCGCTTTTGCACAGAAGCTTTTTCTAAGGAGAGTAAGAAAAAGGACAAGTGCGATGGCACTGTCCTTTTTGATACCGTTGTTTGAACGGTGATTTCAGAAGAAACTTAGGCTTGGGCACTGTGACTGACAGGGGAATGGTGCCGCTTGACTGGGAATAGAACTTTTTTAATTTCGGCTATGGCTGCAGGTAGAAGAGCTGCTGGCAGGATTAGACTCCACATTTGTGGTGTGATAAAGGTAGTGTGAAATACTGTTTCCAAAGCGGGGACGTACAAGGTGAGTAAGAACAGCCCGGCAGATAAACCCGTTCCCAGAAGTAAGGTGGGGTTAGAAAATAATCCTAAGCGAAAGACGGTGATGTCTTCCGACCGACTGGTGAAAGAGCGGAAAAGTTCGGCTAAGACCAATGTGGTAAAGGCCATGGTACGGGCTGTTTCCGTGTTATATTGGTTAAGAGCTAATACAAAAACCCCTAGAACGGCTACAGTTAAAGCAATACTTTGTAGTACAATGCCGACTTGCATCTTGCGATCCAGTAGGGGCTCGTCTGGTGAGCGTGGCGGCCGTTCCATAATACCTGGTTCAGCTTGTTCCATGCCCAATGCTAAAGCAGGGAAGGCATCAGTAAGCAGGTTAAGCCAGAGTAGATGAACCGGCAGTAGCGGCAACGGCAAGCCGAGAAGCTCGGCCAGAAAAACAATAAGCACCTCACCTACATTACAAGACAGTAGGAAGTAAACGAATTTACGGATGTTAGTATAAATGACGCGACCTTCTTCTACAGCGTGCACGATGCTGGCAAAATTGTCGTCAGTTAAGATCATGTCGGCGGCACTTTTGGCTACGTCGGTACCGGTGATGCCCATGGCTATACCGATATCAGCTCTTTTGAGGGCTGGAGCATCGTTGACACCGTCGCCGGTAACAGCCACAATGTGGCCTTGCTCTTGTAGCGCTTGGACGATAGTGCTTTTATGCTCGGGTGCCACGCGGGCATAAACGTTAACCGACTTTACTTTTTCGCTAAACTCAGCTGGTGTGAGTTCATCCAGCTCACTACCAGTGAGGACACCAGCGCCGTCGGTTAAACCTAGTTCTTGCCCAATGGCGTAAGCTGTGGTGGGATGATCGCCGGTGATCATAACGGTACGAATTCCGGCGATGCGGCATTGCTGTACAGCTGGTTTGGTTTCTTCGCGCAGCGGATCCATAAGCCCGGCCAAACCGAGGAACACTAGGTCTTCTTCTACTGCTCCTATGTTTGTTGGCGAAGGAAGTGTCGGTAGACGGCGGTAGGCCAGAGCCAATACCCTGAGTGCCTGCTGGGCTAGGAAGGTGTTTTGCTTTTTAATTTCTTCTGCTAGTTC
>JAAYWY010000209.1 GCA_012516165.1 Bacillota bacterium | reverse complement strand
GAAGCCATTTGCATGAAGCTAAAGCGAGACAATGGACTGGACTATGAACCAGCTGACGTGGTGGTATCTAATGGAGCTAAACATTCCATTTATAATACCCTTCAAGCCTTGATTGATAATGGCGATGAAGTTATTGTACCAACACCGTATTGGGTTAGCTATACGGAAATGGTAAAGCTAAATAGTGGTATACCAGTTATTATCCCAACGAGAGCAGAGGATGGATTTAAGTTAACGCCAGAACAGCTTAAGACCCATGTTACCGATCGGACGCGGGCAATATTCATTAATACACCTAATAACCCCACCGGGGCTGTATACTCCCGTAAGGAATTGGAAAGGTTGGTTGACATCCTGGTACCACGGGGAATTGTGATTATTGCCGACGAAGTTTACGAAAAGCTGCTTTACGATGGTGCTGTCTTTACTAGCGTAGCTGCTTTAGGATCCGAGGTACAGAATTTGACGGTCACCATAAATGGTGTGTCTAAGACTTATGCTATGACTGGTTGGCGCATAGGTTATGCGGCGGCACCAAGAGAACTTGCCCAAGCTATGGCCAACATTCAAAGTCATGCTACTTCTAACCCCAACTCTATAGCCCAAAAAGCAGCTGTTGTGGCTTTAACCGGTGATCAAGAACCTGTGGCGAAGATGTTAGCCGAGTTTGCCCGTCGGCGTGAGCGGATGGTGGAAGGCATCAATACTATTCCTGGCTTAAGTTGCCGCAAACCAGAAGGGGCTTTCTATATTTTTGCCGACGTATCTAAATTGTTTGGTAAAACTATTCGTGGGCATAAGATAAACGGGTCGATAGATTTAACGGAAGTACTACTTAATGAAGCCCATGTAGCATTAGTGCCGGGAGCTGCCTTTGGCGATGATCGTTTTGTACGCTTTTCCTACGCTACCTCTTTGGATGTTATTGAGAAGGGCTTGGCTCGAGTGAAGGCTGTGTTAAGTGAAGCTGAGTAATATTAAAGAAAAGATAAGATCTTAGCTGAGCAATCTAAAACACAGCTAAACCTGTTGCAAGAAGCTGGGCAATTCGTTTGGCTGAAGTTTTGTGTCTGGCTAAGAGGTTCAATCAGATCTTTCGTGTAAGTTGTTGGGAAGGATGAATAAAATGCCCGACCTCTGGAGTAGAATTCAGAAACTCATTGATAAGGGTAAGGAAAATGCCATAGATGAGGACGCTGAAAACTTAATAAGGCAATCCTTGCCGTCAGGGGTACGGGTGGTGGTACGGCGTCCACATTCCTTTGCTGAGAGCGAATCCATTGCTGCCTTGGTGAAAAATGGCCAGGCGGTGGTGGTTAATTTAGAAGATGTGCCGATAGAGGTGGCTCAGCGACTAGTGGACTATTTATGTGGGGCCACTTATGCGTTAAATGGTAACATGGAGAAAGTGGGAACAAGTATTTTTTTCTTTGCTCCAGCCGGTGTGGACATTCATGTGCGGGACCTCTTTGGTTTAAACGATGAGTCTTTTTAGCTTGTTACTTTTTTCTTTTCTTGGTGGCAAATGGTAATAAGAAGAGAGCAAACAGTATCCTAAAGAGATAAAACCATGAAAGGAAAATAGGTCGTCCGTGTGGAATACCTCCTGAAGTATATCAGGAGGTTTTTTGTATGGCGGGTTTTGTTCATCTTCATGTACATAGTTCTTATAGTTTACTCGATGGTGCTGGTCGTATTGAGGAATTAGTGCTGGCTGCCCAAAAACATGGTATGCCGGCTGTAGCTCTTACTGACCATGGTGTTATGTACGGTTGCGTTGAGTTTTACAAGGCGGCTAAAGCTCATGGTATCAAGCCTTTGCTGGGATGTGAGGTCTATGTTGCACCTCGTACGCGTTATGATCATACGCCCCGGTTAGATGACCGCTTGAACCATCTGGTTTTGATAGCTGAAAACGAGCAAGGTTATAAGAATCTAATGGCTTTGGTGAGCCGAGCGTTTTTGGAAGGGTTCTACTATAAGCCTCGGGTGGATAAGGAGCTGTTGGCTGAACACAAAGATGGCTTAATTGCTTTATCTAGCTGCTTGGCTGGCGAAATTCCCGAACGTCTATTGGCCAATGACGAAGAGGGAGCATTGCAGACAGCAGCTTATTACCGAGATATTTTTGGGCCGGGAAACTTTTTTTTAGAACTGCAGGATCAAAACTTACCACAACAACCAAAACTAAACCGGGGACTCTTGTCCTTGGCTCAAAAATTAAACTTACAGGTTGTAGCTACTAATGATGTGCACTATATTAATCGCGAGGATGCCGTTTACCACGACCTACTTCTTTGCATTCAAACCGGTAAGAGTGTACATGATGATGGTAGATTGCGGTTTCCTACCAATGAATTCTATTTTAAGTCAGAGGCGGAAATGGCGCACCTATTCGGTGAAATTCCGCAAGCTTTAACCAATACAGAGGTCATAGCTAACCGATGTCAAGTGGAATTAGAGCTAGGACAAGTTCATTTACCAAAGTTTCCTTTGCCGCCGGGATTTACGGCCGAGACTTATTTAGAAAGATTATGTCGTCAGGGATTGACGCGTCGTTATGGTAAGGTGACAGCAAAACAAGAAGAGCGTTTGCTTTATGAGTTGAACACAATTTCCCAGATGGGTTATACCAGTTACTTTCTTATTGTCTGGGATTTTGTCCGATTTGCTCGCGAACAGGGCATTTTAGTGGGTCCAGGGAGGGGGTCAGCTGCTGGCAGTCTTGTGGCCTATACCCTGGGTATTACAGATATTGACCCATTGGCCCATGGACTGTTGTTTGAGCGCTTTCTAAACCCAGAACGAGTAAGTATGCCTGATATCGACATTGATTTTGCCGATAATAGACGCGATGAAGTTATTGACTATGTAACAAAGACTTATGGTGCTGATCACGTGGCCCAAATAATTACTTTTGGCACTATGGCAGCACGAGCTGCTATCCGCGATGTTGGTCGGGCATATGACTTTACTTATAATGATGTTGATCGGATTGCTAAATTAGTGCCTGCTGAGCCAGGAGTGACCTTGACTTCGGCTATGGCAACTAGTAAAGAACTGGCTCATTTATATGACAGCGAAGAATGGGTACGCCATCTTATTGATGCTGCTCGCAAGCTGGAAGGATTGCCTCGCCATGCCAGTACTCATGCTGCTGGCGTAGTTATTTCCGCCCGTCCTTTAATAGAGTATGTACCGCTCCAGAAAACTACTGACGGAGCAGTTACTACCCAATACCCATGGGAAACAATAGAAGAAATCGGTTTATTAAAGATGGACTTTCTAGGTCTTAGGACGCTCTCTGTTATTCAGGAGACTAAACGCCTGGTTAAGAAAACTCGAGGACAGGAACTAGAACTTACAGCATTACCATTAGATGATCCAGCCACTTATGAATTGTTATCATCAGGCAATACTTTTGGTGTTTTTCAATTAGAAAGCTCCGGTATGAGGGCCCTTATTCGGGATCTTAAACCAAAAGGGATCAATGATTTGACAGCATTAGTGGCCCTTTATCGCCCAGGGCCATTAGGTAGCGGCATGGCGGAAGATTTCATTGCTCGACGCCATGGATGCAAGAAAGTACAGTATCTACACCCACTGCTTGAGCCTATACTAGAGGAAACGTATGGCGTGATTTTGTACCAGGAGCAAGTGATGCAAATCGCTAGCCGTTTAGCTGGTTTTACGCTAGGTCAAGCCGATCTGCTAAGACGGGCTATGGGCAAGAAGAAACCGGAAGTGTTGGCAGCTCAGCGTGAACGCTTCCTGAAAGGGGCGATAGAACGGGGCATAGGAGCGGATACCGCTGGTCAAATATTTGATTTAATGGAGTATTTTGCCGGTTACGGTTTTAATAAGTCCCATTCTGCTGCTTATGCCATGTTAGCTTACGAAACAGCTTACTTAAAAGCTAATTACCAGCCAGAATTCATGGCGGCACTGTTAACCAGTGTTATGGATGATACCGACAAAGTAGCGCTTTATGCAGAAGAGTGTCGACGCATGGGATTGTCACTGTTGCCACCGGATGTTAACTTTAGTGAAGTAGATTTTTCTGTGGAACAAGGGCAGATAAGATTTGGCTTAGCTGCCATTAGAAATGCTGGTCGAGCAGCTATGGAAAGTATTGTCCAAGCACGGAAAGAAAAAGGAGCATTTAAGTCTTTAACTGATTTATGTCAACGAATTAATTTGAAAACTATTACTAAGAGAACATTAGAGAGTATGATCAAAGCAGGGGCGACTAGCTCGCTAGATGGTAATCGGGCCCAGCAGTTAGCTGTTTTGGATAAAGTGGTGGAGGAAGGTCAAGCGTATCAACGCCAGCTGGTAGGAGGCCAGGGGTTACTATGGGATTCAATACCGTTTGCAGCTGTACAAACGACTTTACCCGATTTGTCCGAAGTAACAACAGAAACAAAATTAGCTTGGGAAAAAGAAGCCTTAGGGCTTTACTTAAGTGGCCATCCTCTTATGGAAAAAGCTCATCTGCTGCGGCAAGTAGTTTCAACTAGGAGCAATGAGCTCCAAGAATTGTTGCCGGAAACGTCGGTGGTGATGGGGGGAATCATAAGTGGTATAAAACAAATAACCACTCGCAAGGGACAACCTATGGCTTTTATTACAGTAGAAGATCTAAGCGGTAGTTTTGAGGTTGTGGTGTTTCCTCGTACGTTTGCTGCTTGTCCCTGGCTCAAGCGAGATCTTTTGATTGTGGTAACGGGACGAGTGGATGGCCAAGAAGAAGGAACACGAAAAGTGCTGGCTGACAACTTGTTACCACTGAATGCTGTTCAAGAGTTATATTTAAAGATAACGGCGCCAGCGGTGGAAGTGGGCCCTGTGCAGGCTGAATTAGCTGCTTTTCCTGGTGAGAGCCCGGTCTTCTTGTTTTTTGCTTCTGACCAACGCTTGATACGGTTAGATAGTCGTTACAATGTTCAGTTAGATGAGACCTTACTAAACCGTTTGCGGGATTTACTAGGTAAGGATAATGTAGCGGTGAAGGTTAAAAAGATGGTATAGTAAAAAGGAATTAGCTGTAGATAAGGCGAAAGATATAGAAATCCTTGATTAACAAGGTTGTTATAAGGGGGGCCTTGGCTTAAGATGTGGACCGTTATATATGTCGCCCGCGATAGAACAGAGGCCGAAATGTTAAAAAATATTTTGGATCAAGAAGGAATGCTCGTTATGTTGCGGACAATTGGGGTACCGCACTTAGGCAACGCTAGAAGTGTTGAAATACTGGTACCGTCATCAGAAGCAGAAGAGGCGAATGAAATATTGCAAGGCAACCTGTGTTTTTGATTGGGAGTGATAAGATAGTGCGTAGGACAAAAATTGTATGCACCATAGGACCAGCTAGTGAACAACCAACTGTAGTAAAACAACTATTGTCGGCTGGAATGGACGTAGCTCGGCTCAATTTTTCCCACGGCGATCATGAGGCTCATAAGCGGCAGATAAACACTCTACGAGCAGTGGCCCAGGAACAGGGCCAACAGTTGGCTATTTTGCTGGATACTAGAGGACCGGAAATTAGGATCGGTACTTTTGCCAGCGGTCAGGTGACTCTGGTGGAGGGGGACATCTTTACCTTTACCACTTATCCGGTGCTAGGAGATAGAAAGCGAGTACAGGTTATGTACCCCCAATTGCCCCGCGATGTCCACAGTGGACAGATTATCCTGTTGGCAGACGGGACGATATCGTTGGAGGTGCTTGAAGTTACCGCCAGCGAAGTAAAATGTCGTGTATTAAACGGCGGTGTTTTATCAGACCGCAAAAAGCTGAACCTTCCTGGCTGCGTTGTTTCTTTGCCTGCATTATCGGATCAAGATGTAGCCGACATTACATTTGGTGTAGAAAACAAGGTGGATTTCATCGCTGCTTCGTTTATCCGCAAAGCGGAGGATGTGTTGCAAATACGGGCCCTTTTGGAGAAATTACAGGCCCGCACCCCCATAATTGCTAAAATTGAAAGTGGCGAAGGTGTCGAAAATATTGATACCATTTTAAAAGTAGCCGATGGGGTTATGGTGGCTCGAGGCGACTTAGGGGTAGAAATCCCCGCCGAGGAAGTGCCACTGATTCAAAAGTTAATCATTAGAAAAGCTAATCAGTTAGGCAAACCTGTAATCACCGCTACACAAATGCTTGAGTCTATGATATCTAGTCCCCAGCCAACACGGGCTGAAGCCAGTGATGTGGCCAATGCTATTTTAGATGGCTCTGATGCGGTTATGTTGTCGGCGGAAACAGCTACTGGACGTTATCCAGTAGAAGCTGTCAGTTATATGGCTCGTATTGCCAAAAGAACAGAGAGTGCTTTACATTACGGGAATGGCACGCGGTATCAAGATCTGGATAAAGGTGTAAGTGTAACAGACGCGATCAGCTATGCTACTTGTACGGCAGCACGAGCGCTTACAGCACGAGCCATTTTGGTATCTACTAGTTCAGGATATACGGCGCGCATGATAGCTAAGAATCGTCCAGAAGCCCCGATTATTGCTGTAACTTCCAGTGAGACGGTGTTGCGTCAACTCCTTTTGGTTTGGGGGGTGTTTCCCCTGTGGGCTAGGGCTACTGCCAATACCGATGAAATGATTGATTTGGCTGTGGAAACGGCTTTGGAGCACGGCTATATCAAGGAAGGCGATTTGGTGGTAATTACAGCCGGGGTGCCAGCGGGAGTAGCAGGTACCACTAACTTGATAAAAGTACAGATAGTAGGTGATATACTAGCCCGAGGAGTAGGAATCGGGCATATAGGTGTAGCTGGAAGCGTATCTGTTTTGAGGGATGCTGCCGAAGGTGAGCGTAAGTTTAAGCGCGGCCAGATCTTAGTAGCAAAAGCCACCGATAAAGCCATGGTACCTTATATGGAGCAGGCAGCAGCTATTATTGTAGAAGAAGGCAGTCTTACATCCCATGCGGCAGTGGTGGGCCTTAATTTAGGCATACCGGTGATTGCTGGTGTCAATAATGCTTGCGCGTTGCTACAAGATGGCATGGTAGTAACGGTAGATCCAGTGCGGGGCCTCATTTACCGTGGCCGTGCCCAGGTGAAATAGAGGGAGTGGAGAACGTGGATAATGTACGATCAAAGTTACAAGATGTGCGGCGGCTAACCGTAAAAGTAGGAAGTTCTACACTGACTTATGATTCAGGGAAACTAAATTTAGATCGAATAGAACATTTGGTACGGGAGCTGTCCGATTTAGTTCATAGTGGCTGTCAAGTGATTTTAGTAAGTTCAGGGGCTATTGCTGTGGGCAGGTCGCGTTTAGCTATTGCCCATCGCCCGAAAACCACACCAGAAAAGCAAGCTTTAGCGGCTGTGGGCCAGGGAATACTAATGCAGACGTACGAGAAATTTTTTGCTGAATACGGTCTTACTGTGGGCCAAGTCCTTCTTACTAAGGCTGATGTGGACAACGGTAAACGGTATGAAAATGCTTGCAATACTTTTGAGACTTTATTAAACTATGGTGTCATACCTATCGTTAATGAAAACGATACAGTAGCTACTGAAGAAATAGAGTTTGGTGATAACGACACACTATCAGCATATGTAGCCAAACTAGCTAAATCGGACCTGCTGGTATTGTTGTCGGATATTGAGGGTCTTTACACAGCAGATCCGCGACAGGATCCAGATGCACGACTCATTCCTTTGGTACAAGGCATTACGCCAGAAATTGAACAGTTGGCTAGTGGGGCCGGCTCTGACCGCGGGGTGGGTGGTATGGTAACTAAAATCGAAGCAGCCAAGATTGCTGAAGAAGCAGGTATACCGATGATCATTATTAACGGTGAAAAACCAGGAATGGTAAAAGCCGTTCTAGCTGGTGAAAATGTTGGAACATTGTTCTTGCCGACGGGGTGTGATTTAAGCTAAAAAGCTGGGAGGGAACAGTTATGGAGGAGATTCGCCGAATAGGTCAGGCAGCAAAAGCTGCTAGCCGAGTACTTAGTACGGTATCATCCACGCTTAAAAACCAGGCTCTGGCAGCCATGGCAGAGGCATTGTTGGCTTCAGAAACAGAAATTATAGCTGCTAACAAACTTGATGTTGATGCGGGCAAAGACAAGGGATTGTCGGCGGCTTTGATTGATCGGCTGACTCTTACACCAGCTCGCATTAAAGGTATGGCTGATGGCTTGAAGGTACTCCAAGATTTACCTGATCCTATTGGTGAGGTTGCCATGTGGAAACGGCCCAATGGGCTTAAAATTGGACAGGTACGGGTACCTTTGGGGGTAATTGGAATCATATATGAAGCCCGTCCCAACGTAACAGTGGACGCAACTGGACTGGCGCTTAAAGCGGGTAATGCAGTTATATTAAAAGGTGGTTCGGAAGCTGTCAACTCCAACAAGGCTATTGTGCAAGCACTGCGCCAGGCTATTGTTACGTCCAATTTGCCAGAAGGTTGTATCGGGCTAATTGAAGATACAAGCCGAGAAACTACTACGGCGCTCATGAAACTCAATGAGTACTTGGATGTACTTATTCCCCGTGGTGGTGCTGGACTTATTAACGCTGTGCTACAAAACGCTACTGTTCCGGTGATCCAGACTGGAGTGGGCAATTGCCATATTTTTGTAGACAGCTCAGCTGATCAAGACATGGCACGGCGCATTGTAGTCAATGCTAAATGCAGTCGGCCTGGGGTATGTAATGCTTGTGAAAAGCTCTTGGTGGACAAAAATATTGCTGTTTCTTTTATACCGGCGGTGGTGGCAGACCTTAAGGACAAGGGGGTAGAAGTAAGAGGCTGCCCTGAAGTTCAACAGCTCTGTCCAGATGTACAGCTAGCCAGCGAGACAGATTGGTCTACTGAGTATTTGGACTATGTTATTGCTGTTAAGGTAGTGGCGGGGTTAGAGGAAGCTATTGACCATATTAACAGGTATGGAACCGGGCATTCAGAAGCCATCGTCACTACTAATTATGCTCAGGCACAGCGGTTTTTGGATGAAGTAGATGCGGCAGCGGTATATGTTAATGCTTCTACCAGGTTCACCGACGGGTTTGAGTTTGGTTTCGGTGCTGAAATGGGTATTAGCACCCAGAAACTTCACGCGCGCGGTCCTTTGGGGTTAAAAGAGCTTACAACTATTAAGTATATTATTTATGGCAACGGGCAAGTTCGAGAGTGAGAGTGAAAAAGGTGTCGCAGGGATATAGTGTCAGCACAAAGGTAGCTGTGCGCTACGCTGAAACGGATCAAATGGGAGTGGTTTATTATGCTAACTACTTTGTTTGGTTCGAAGTAGGCCGTAATGCTTATTTTCAAAGGATCGGTTACTCATATAAAGCATTAGAAGAACAAGGCTTGCTGTTTCCTATTATTGAAGCCTCCTGCCGTTATTTGGTACCAGCCCAATATGAGGATCAGTTGATTATTACTACGCAATTGCTGGCTGTTAGTGCTTCTAGGCTTAGCTTTTTATATTCTATTTTCCGCGATGAGACGCTCATAGCTACTGGACAGACTACGCAAGCTTTTGTAAATAGAAGTACCCAACGACCGGTAAGTCTAAAAAAGCATTACCCCAAGTTGTGGGAATGCCTGCAAAAGCTGTTAGCAGGAAACAGTAACGGAGTTGTAAATAATGCCAGAGAAGATTTTAGTGGTTGATGACGAAGAGCATATCCTAGAATTGCTGCGTTACAACTTAGAACGTGAAGGCTATGTAGTATGCTTAGCCAAGGATGGAAACCAGGCGTTAAAAGTAGCGGAAAAAGAACGACCCGATCTGGTAATCCTAGATTTAATGCTGCCGGGGATAGATGGTCTGGAAGTGTGTCGCATACTGCGTCAAATCAGTAATGTACCAATTATGATGTTGACAGCTAAGCGAGGAAAAATGGATATTATATTAGGCTTAGAACTTGGAGCTGACGATTATGTTACGAAGCCTTTTCGATTGCGAGAGCTTTTGGCCAGAGTGCGGGCCATTTTAAGGCGCGGCCGCGGTTTTGAAGACTTAAGACCGGAAGAGATTATAAAGCATGGTGATATTACTATTTATCCCCAGCGGCATGAAGTGTTAGTAGGCAATACCAAGGTGAATTTGACAGCTCGAGAATTTGATATACTGCTGTTTTTGGCCCGGTACCCGGGTCGTGTTTTTAGTAGAGAGGAATTAATAGAGCGTCTTGAGGGTTATGGATTTACCAGAGATAACCGTACTATAGACGTACACGTCCACCACTTAAGGGAAAAAATAGAGGTCGATGCTGCCAACCCTAGATATATTAAAACTGTTCGCGGGGTAGGATATAAATTTGAGGATCCAGAACAATAACGATAATGCAGTGAGGACAACGAACAAATCTTTAAGGTCTAAATGGTAGTATTCATTTTACGATCGTTTCTTAACTCTAACTTAATAGTAGC
Source organism: Bacillota bacterium (assembly GCA_012516165.1). Classification (GTDB taxonomy): domain Bacteria; phylum Bacillota; class DTU030; order DUMP01; family DUMP01; genus JAAYWY01. The sequence goes on along the minus strand of JAAYWY010000209.1, from coordinate 6,946 downwards.
TTAATAATGATCTAACTTGCCTTAGCTATACTAGACTTAGAGCACGTTATAGTTGAGGTGATCCTGGTGGATAAAGCTATAATAATGGCCCAAGACTTAAAGCTATATTACGGTGATTTCCAGGCCTTAAAAAGTATTAGCTTGGCTATACCAGGCAACACCGTTACTGCCTTGATTGGGCCATCGGGTTGTGGCAAGTCTAGTTTTTTGCGGTCTATTAATCGAATGAATGACACCATTGCTGGTGCCCGTGTGGAAGGGCATATGTTTGTTGACGGATGGGATATATATACTCCTGAAACAGATGTGGTTGCCCTGCGCAAACGGGTAGGGATGCTGTTTCAACGTCCGAACCCTTTTCCCATGAGTATCTACGACAACGTGGCTTACGGTCCGCGGATCCATGGTGTGAAAAGTAAGCACCGTTTGGATGAGATTGTAGAAAGAAGTCTTATTCAGGCAGCATTGTGGGAAGAAGTTAAGGACCGCTTATCTGATTCTGCCTTGGGTATGTCGGGGGGACAACAGCAACGTCTTTGTTTGGCTCGGGTTTTGGCGGTAGACCCAGAAGTTATTTTGATGGATGAACCATGCTCGGCCTTGGACCCGGTGTCCACTACTAAGATTGAAGAACTGATGGATGAACTAAAAGGTAGTTATACTATTGTGATAGTAACACATAATATGCAACAGGCGGCGCGGGTATCTTCATGGACGGCTTTTTTTCTTGATGGGCGGTTAATTGAGTACGGGGAAACAAGCCAAGTTTTTACGATGCCGCGGGACAGGCGCACAGAGGATTATATAACTGGCCGGTTTGGCTAAGAAGGGGGGAATACAACATTATGGTGGCCAGAAAGTCCTTCCAACTAGAACTGGAGCAGCTGCAGCAGGATATTTTGAAGATGGGAGCACTAGTGGAAAAGGCCATTGCTGATGCAGTCCGTTCTTTGGCGGATAAAGACTTAGTTTTGGCCCAGGAGGTGGTAGATGGGGACGATTTCATTGATGAATTGGAACTTAGTATCGAAAATTGTTGCTTGCGTTTGTTGGCTCTTCAGCAGCCCATGGCCAGTGATCTTCGGGTAATTGGTACGGCACTCAAGATTGTCACTGACCTGGAGCGAATGGCTGACTATGCAGTTGATATTGCTAAGATAACCATTCGTCTACAGGGGCAGCCATTAATCAAGCCACTTATCGATGTGCCACGAATGGCATCCATTGCCCAGGACATGACCCGGCAGAGTCTGGATGCTTTTGTAGAGCGGGATGTTAATATGGCCTTGTCCATGATTGAGATGGACCATGAGGTAGATCATCTTTACTCTCAAGTATTTCGAGAACTATTAACATACATGATGGCTGACCCTCGCACTATTAACCAGGCCACCTATTTGTTGTTTGTAGCTCGTTATTTGGAGCGTATAGCTGATCATGCTACGAATTTAGGTGAATGGATTATCTACATGGTAACCGGTGAGAAAAAAGAGCTTAACCGTTAAGAGAAAAAGTAAATGCCTGCAGTTATTGCAGGCATTTACTTTTTAGAACGAGGGTGGGGTCATGGCCCACACCGAGACCGATTCTTGGCTACAAGGATTTTTGAATCGGTGAGGAATGGAACTGGCGAAGTAAATACTGTCGCCCTCTTGCAAATGAAATTCTTGATCGCCCCACAATACTATCAATTCACCTTGTAATACGAGCCCGCATTCTTCGCCGACATGGTTTATTTGCCCGTGGTCAGCGCTTTCTCCTGGACTCAAACGCACAAGGAGAAATTCAATGCGGCGGTTCATATCGGGTGACAGCAGCTCGTACACCAAATTAGATTGTGGTAAAACAATCTGGCGCCGCTCATGTTTGCGCACTACCACACCGCTAGCAGCTTCATCAAAAAAATAACCAATGGGTACACCTAAAGCTTTAGCGATACGCCACAAAGACTCTACTGATAAGCCTACTAAATCACGTTCAATTTGACTGATGGCACCTGTAGACAACTGGGTAAGCTCGGATAGTTGCTCTATACTGAGCCCGTGCTGTTGTCGCAAGGCCCGGATTTTATTGACGATCTGCATTAGTGTGAGGTCCTCCTTTAGAAACTTCAGAGCCTACCAGAGCGGAAAATAGCCCATAGTAACCAACCCACCATGATACCGGCGGTTAAAAAGCCAATTTCCAAATAAGGTAAACGCCAAAGAAGAATGCGGTTAGGGTCATAGGGACGAGCCAAGGCCGAACCGAGGATCAGACTAGCCATAATTATGCTAAAGGCTAGCAAAACCATACTAAAAGAAAGGCGATTGCTTATCCGATCAAGGTGCCTAAGCATAGTTTGAAGTTCTGCTATAGTCCAATTAATTTTCAGCTGACCGTCTACTGCTTGGCGCAAGAAAGTTCGTAGTAGCCGAGGGATGTCTTCGGCCAGATCTCGGTAAGCAGACAACTTGTCCTGGGCTGTGCGCAGTAAATGAGGCAATGAATAGCGCTGACGGATGAAACGGGTGGCAACCGGTTGGATGATTTCGATAATACTTATGCCTGGATCCAGTTCTGTAACTACCCCTTCCAAGGTAATGATAGTCTTGGCAAGCAGGGTAAAGTCACTTGGTAAGCGTAATTGGTGACGAAAAGCTATATCCATGATTTCTTTAATAGCTTGACCTAGCTTTATCCTAGACAGCGGTAGATCAAAATACTTATCCAACAGCAGATCTATATCGTGGTGCAGTTCTTCTTCTTTAATGGGGACTGTGGTTGTGCCCAGTTCTTTTAGGCATTGTATCAGGGTGTCTGTTTGTCGGCGATAACCGGCCATAATCATACGAATAAATATTTCTTTTTGCGGGGCTGAAAGATACCCTACCAGACCAAAGTCTAAAAAGCCAATAATTTCACCGGGGAGGACCAGAATATTACCTGGGTGTGGGTCGGCATGGAAGTAGCCAATTTCTAATACTTGTTTGATCATAGCTTGGGTTAAACGTTGGGCGATGGAGGATAAAGAATAGCCAGCAGCAACTAGAGCGCTGTGGTCTTCTAGAGAAATCCCGGCGAAATATTCTTGGGTTGATATTCTGGTAGTGGTTAGTTCCCACAGTACAGCTGGAATACGAACAGTGGGATCACCGTTAAAACCAGCGGCAATGCGTTCGGCGTGTCTGGATTCTACCGTGTAATCTAGCTCTTCGCGCAGCGAGCGACTGAATTCTTCTACCATTTCGCTAAAGCTATAGATGCGACCCCAAGGAGTACGATGTTCAGCCAACCGAGCTAAATCGGCTAAAACTAAGAGGTCAGTATCTATTATTTTGGCTACTCCTGGACGCTGTACTTTCACCACTACCTGGCGATGATCAGGTAGTGTTGCTAAATGTACTTGACCCAAAGAAGCCGAACCGAGAGGGGTCTGCTCAAATGAAGAAAAAATTTTTTCCAGAGGTTGACCTAGTTCGGTTTCAATTACCTGGCGTATGAGTTCAAATGGTACTGGTGGTACTTGGTCTTGTAATTTGGCTAGTTCGACAATAACATCAGGGGGCAAAAGGTCGGAACGTGTGCTGAGAAGTTGCCCTAGTTTAATAAATGTAGGTCCTAAATCCTCCAAAGCTCGTCTTAAGCGAACACCGAGTGAAGAAGTAGGTTCTGGGTGGACTATAGGTTTTTCGAAAGGCGATAGAAGCTGGCGTAGATCTAATTGATCAATGAAATATCCAAAACCATAGCGAAATAGTACCTGGACAATTTCACGCAGTCGCCCTAGCCGCGAATAAGCAGTGAGCCAGGACGTGGTTATCAACTCCTTTTAGGCTTTGCTTATATTATCAAGTTCTAGCAATGAGTAGTCAAGTTAGTTATAAAATAAATTCTTCTTGATATTAGCACTTTACCATGCTAAAATAGCAAACAGTAGTGATAAAAGGGGAGAGAATTATGGAACTACCAGAAGGGATGTGTGATGTTCTGCCAGATGTTGCTGAGCGGCAAAGGCGGGTTCAGCGAGCTTTTCAGGCGGTACTATCAGCTAGCGGCTATAGAGAGGTTAAGACGCCAGGCTTTGAATTATATGAATTTTTAAGGCGTGGTTTTATAGCCGAAGAAACAATGTATAAGTTTACCGATCATCGGGGACGGATTTTGGCATTGCGACCTGATTTTACTCTACCGGTGTTACGGTTAGCACTGAGCCAACTACCGGAGGAAGATATGCCTTGGAAACTGTGCTATACAGGTGAGGTGTATCGTATTGAACGACCTAGGTCTGGGAAATCCCATGAATACACGCAAGTAGGGGCTGAGATTTTAGGTGCACCAGGCCAAGTGGCTGAGGTGGAGGCTATTTGGTTAGCAGCCCAAGGTTTACGGCAAGCTGGTTATGGTTCTTTTCGGATAGTTATGGGCGATTGCCGAGTAACTTCGGCGTTACTTAGGGCAGCTGGTTTGCCAACAGAAGCTCAAGAACAGGCGCGCTGTGCTCTTAGGCGGCAAGATTGGGTGGAGTTGGAGCACTGCTTGAATAGGGCGTCAACGGGAGCAGATGTTTTTTCTTGTCTGACTGAGACGGCGGCGACGATAGATACGGCTAAGGAATTGTTAAAAGGGCAAGAATCTCAATCCATGGTTGCATTAGAACAACTGGAAGCATTACATGATATTTTGGTCCGATTGGGACTAGGCGGCAAGATAGAGTTGGATTTTGGTCTTATAAGACCGATGCCTTACTATACAGGTATGGTATTTGAATTTTATACTGAGACCAGTGCTCAGAGCATAGGAGGGGGCGGACGTTATGACCGCATGGGCGAAGTTTTAGGACGTCATATCCCAGCGGTGGGCTTTGCCATTAATGTGACTGAAGTTGCCCACACAATTCCAGATACTTACCAGGACATGAAAAAACGTCCCAGTTATCTCTTAGCCAACGCGATTACCCCAGCGGGGGTCGAGCAGGCGTTTGCTAAGTTAAACCAATTGATAAAACAAGGTTACACCGGCGAAATAGACTTGTTGGGCCAAAGTCGAGCAGCTATCTTGGACCAGGCACGGGCTAAAGGCTACCACAAGGTATTGTGGTGGGAGGAAAGTGGCTGGCAGGAGATAGCAGTAAGCGATGAATAGGTATGGTTACTTGGGAGGTGAATTATAGTATGTCGGCTGATGTGGTAATAGCTTTGTCTAAAGGACGTTTACAGGAACCCAGTATAAAACTCTTTACAGCTGGCGGAGTTCAAGGCCTTAAATTGCAGCGTTTTGTGGCTGGTACTTGGGCTGATTGTGTTTTGGGAAACTTGAATTTGGGTATTTTGCTTATTCGTGATGATGATGTTCCCACATATGTAGCCCGAGGTGCTGCCGATTTAGGTGTGGTGGGAAAAGATGTCCTTGACGAAACTACGGAAGAAGTGGTAGAGATACTGGATTTAGGGTTTGGGCAGTGCCGATTGTCCCTTGCAGTGCCGCTGGATCAACAGGACGGACTGAGTAATGGCAATATTCGGCGTGTGGCCACAAAGTATCCTCGTACTGCGGAGCAGTTTTTTCGTACTCTAAGTTGGCAGGTGCAGATAATAAAGCTCCATGGAGCGGTAGAGATTGCGCCAGCCCTAGGATTATCTGATGCAGTGGTAGATCTGGTTTCCACCGGCCGTACGTTAAAGGAATCGGGCCTAGTGGAAGTTCAGGTGGTAAAAGAGTGTTCAGCCCGACTCATTGGTAATCGGGCTAGCTTCCGTCTCAAGTCTAGCGGATTAAAGATTGTTGTTGATATGCTGCGAGGACAACTGGAAGCAAACTAAGCTATGGAAGGGGCCTGATTTTGGATGATAATTAATAAGGCCGAGGATTTTATTAACCATATTGTCCAACGTCAATATACGGTACCACCAGCGGTTGTCCGCCAGGTGCAAACTATTGTAGAGGCGGTAAAAAGCAAGGGTGACGAAGCCGTTACCTTTTATGAGACAAAATTTAATATTAAACCAGCAAATCTTCAGGTACCAATTGAAATCATGGAACAAGCAATACAAGATCTGGACCAGGATATAAGGACAGCGTTAATTCAGAGTATAACCAGGGTAAAGGAATATCACCAAAAACTACCTATTCCGCGGACACAAGAAGTTACCGTAGGTAAAAGTAATATTACCTTTGACGTCCGGCCGCTGAGAAGAGTAGGAATATACATCCCCGGGGGCAGAGCTAGCTATCCATCAACGGTGGTGATGACAGCTATTCCCGCCCAAGTGGCTAGAGTAGATGAGATAATTTTGTGTACCCCACCCGGACCAACTGGTTTGCCTAGCGCAGTGACCTTGGCGGCAGCCAGAGAATGCGGCGTAAATAAAGTGTTTTGTTGTGGAGGAGCTCAGGCCATTGCTGCTATGGCTTACGGTACCCAAAGCATCCCTAAGGTAGACAAAATTGTGGGTCCAGGCAATACTTTTGTTACAGCAGCCAAAAAAGAAGTGTTTGGAATTGTAGATATAGATGGATTAGCTGGCCCTAGTGAAGCCATGATTGTTTTAGACCCAACAGTAACAAATAAAGTTCTTGAGTGGTGTGTATGGGACTTAAAAGCACAGTTTGAGCACGATCCTGAATCTATATGCGTATTGGTTACCACGGATCCTGAGCTAGCTGCACGCTTGGCTCCAGCTGTACAAGAAATACCGGGCCACATGGTAGTATGCACTGGCGGATGGGAGGAAGTTTGTGATGTTATAGAAGCTTTTGCGCCTGAACACTTGGAATTAGTAGGACCTGGACCAGAGTCTTTAGCTAAAAGTATATGTAATGCCGGTGCCGTGTTCGTCGGACCCCTGAGCCCCGTAGCCATGGGGGACTATATAGCTGGCCCCAGCCACGTTCTACCTACTGGCGGCAGCGCTCGTTGTTTTTCTGGACTGTGGACTGGGTCTTTTCTGCGGGTGCATAGCGTTAT
>JAAYWY010000208.1 GCA_012516165.1 Bacillota bacterium | reverse complement strand
GATAATCAGAGGCGGCCACGTCGATGCTACTATTTTGGGTGCCTTAGAAGTAGACCAGGAAGGCAACATTGCCAACTGGGCTTTACCCGCTGGGCCAAATAGATGGGTACCTGGTATGGGTGGAGCGATGGACCTTTTGGTGGGGGCTAAAAAAGTTATTTGTACGCTGCAACACACCGATAAGACTGGTGCTTCTAAAATCCTAAAGAAGTGCACCTTGCCGCTGTCGGCTGCCAAAGCGGTAGACCTAATTATTACTGAGCTAGCAGTCATGGAAGTGACACCAGAGGGGCTAGTTCTCAAGGAAGTAGCTCCAGGAGTTACCGTGGAACAAGTAAAGGCTGTTACTGAAGCCGACCTTATTATTCCCGATTCTGTGCCAGAGATGGTGCTGTAAAGTCGGCGTATCGGTTGGGGCTGTCCCTAGATGTGTTCTGGGGCTACAGCCCCTTCGTTATACTTCCTCCTCTGCACAAAAAGTTCTTAGGTTTGGCCAAGGCTTGTGGTACAATATGAAAAGGTAGCCAAACGGTGACAAGGAGTGGCTGTATGCGGGTGATTGGGGGTTCCAAAAGAGGATTTAAGCTAACATCGCCGCCTGGAATACGGGTTCGGCCAACAGCTGATCGGGTGAAAGAAGCGATGTTTAATGTTCTTACGCCCCATATTGAAGGAGCTATTGTTCTTGACCTTTTTGCTGGCACAGGAGCTCTTGGTATTGAAGCTTTAAGCCGAGGTGCAACCAAAGCTGTTTTTGTCGATAATCATCCGCGTAGTGTAGCCATTATTCGGCAGAATTTGGCCCACTGTGGTTTTACTGAGATGGGCATTGTAATAAGACATGATGCCCTTTCTTTTCTACGCCAGTTTGCCGATAAGATAACAGAGCCCTTTAACCTAGTTTTTATGGATCCGCCTTACGCATGGGGAAAAACTGACGAATTGCTGCATTTGATAGGCCCCTTTGTATTGGCCCCGGCAGGGTTAGTAATAGTAGAACATGCATTTGGAGAGGATTTACCGTCAGTTATAGGACAGCTGGCACAGACAGATTGTCGTCGTTACGGCGACACAGAATTAGTTTTTTATGGCTATGGGAAAGGAAGGTCATAATGCAAATTGCCGTTTACCCAGGCAGTTTCGATCCCGTTACAAATGGGCATTTAGATATAATCCACCGCGCTTCACGATTGTTTGATCAGGTTATAGTGGCGGTGGGGCGACAGGCTAGCAAAGAGCCATTGTTTTCCTTTGATGAACGGGTAGAAATAATACAATTGGTCACAACCGATTTACCTAATGTTACTGTAGAAAGTTTTGACGGTCTTCTCGCTCACTATGTGCACCGAAAAGAGGCTAATATAATTATCCGGGGCCTACGTGCCATTTCCGATTTCGATTATGAGTTTCAATTGGCCTTGGCTATCAAGAAATTAGATAATAATATTGAAACCTTGTTTATGATGACTAATTCCGAATACAGCTTTCTAAGCTCTAGCATCGTCAAGGAAATTGCTAGCTATGATGGCTGTGTTCGTGATCTGGTGCCACCCTTAGTGGCCGAAAGGCTTCGTCAAAAGTATCAGTATCAGAACAATAGCTAAAGTTTTGTGCAGAGGAGGGGAAACCACAGTGGATATCTTTGATTTGTTGGATCAATTCGAACAGATGGTAGAGCAAGCTCCGCGTATTCCACTGACAGGTAAACTGGTTATGGGTGAAGATGAATTAATCGAGTTCATTGAACACTTACGGCAAAGCCTGCCGGATGAAATCCAGCAGGCTCGTTGGCTAACTAAAGAGCGGCAGCGTTATCTTAAGGAAGCTGAAGAAGAAGCCAAGAAAATAGCCGAACAAGGTAAGGCCTATGCTAATAAACTGATAGATGAACACGAAATTAGCAAACAGGCGCAGCAAAAAGCCCAAGAGCTTCTTGCCCAGACACAAAAGACAGTGCGCGAGATGCGGGCAGGGGCCAACGAATATGCTGAGGGTGTACTGGGTCGGTTAGAAGAATACTTGACGGCAGCGCTAAACAGTATTCACCAAGGCCGGGAAGCATTAAAATCTAAAGAATAACCTTTAGCGGCGATTAGACAGAGGATGAATTTGGCGCATGGTTGTACAAATAGCATTGATTATTCCTAACCCTAACATTATCAGCAGCGGGCAAAGGCCCAGATATACCAGGCGCCAGCGCCAATAGGAAATAATAGTTGCTCGGCTACCGGCGGCAAAAGCTGGCAGGGAAAGCGGTAAGAAACTGCTCATTAAATGGAAATGCGACAACATAAAATAAGCCACCAGCCCGGACAAGGCAGCATGCAGTACGCGAGCTGCAATATAAGGCGGTATACGGATGTCTGTTTCGTTTACCATGGCTGCTACCTGAAAATGCACTGATAGGCCACTCCAGCCAATGATAGCTGTGGTTACAACTATTCGTTCACCTAAGGGTAGTAGTTTGCCAGCAGCATCTACTGCTTTAGCCGCATAATCGCTGCCGATGGTAATTTCAAAAAAGCCACTAATTAAAGATGGTGCTAGACCTTGACTAAAACCTACAGCAGCTAGTAGGCGGCTGCATAGGCGGTCCAACAAGGGCGTAACACCCATAGCGGTAGCCATTTCGATCATCACAGAAAAAAGAATAATAAAACCGCCGACGGTAAGCATAGTATTAATAGATTGCCGGATGGCATCGCCCAGTAAGCGCCCAAAGGGACGACCATCTTCCATCCGTGCTTTATATAATGCTTTTAAAGCACGGATCAACATGTTGCCCTCGTTATCATCTAGCTGAGGGCTTGCTTTACCATGGGGAGCATAAAAACGTAGGATTAAACCGGCCAGCAGGGCGGCGATATAGTGGGCAATGGTAATAATATTACCGGCTTCCACTAACCCGAACATACCTACACCTACGGCACCAATCATAAATAAAGGATCAGCTGTGTTGGTGAAGCTTACTAGACGTTCTGCTTCTACTTGGGTACATAGATTTTGTTTCCTTAGCTTGGCGGTAAGTACGGCACCAATAGGATAACCAGAGGCCAAGCCCATGGCCAAGACAAAAGAACCGGCCCCCGGTACGTTAAATAGTGGACGCATAAACGGTTCTAACAATACACCCATGAAATGGACTACGCCTAGCCCCATTAGAATCTCGGAACCGATAAAAAAGGGCAAAAGAGCGGGAAAAACAATTTCGAACCAAACGGAGAGGCCGTGCACAGCGGCTTCGAATGCTTTATCGGGAAAGCGTACCATGGCTAAAGTCAGCCAAATGGCCACAGCAGCCCCTAGGTATGTGATAATGTAACTTTTCCAACGGTGTCGAGGTAGTCGCATCTTATCGGCCCCTTTCAGCAGTGGCTTTCTGCTAGATTATATTGACTGAAAGGGAGCAATATGCTTGGCAAAGGTTTGTTGTAGTTCTAACCGGTCATTTTTTTCACTACGATTTGGGGAATCGATAATGTCCGATAATAGGAGATGACCAGCGCAGCAGTACATCAGCCTCGGTAGCGTAAGGCCCAGCGTTATGTAAAAGCATGGGGATACCGTCGGACCGGCGCTGGTTAGAGACTATGGCAATGTGTTCTAGCGGGTGGCCAAAGATGACGATGTCGCCACCTTGCCATGCTTTAAGATTCTCTGGGTCACCTGGTTTTATTTCCAAAGTAAGTTCGCTAGCGTGGCGCTTAAAAAAAATATGCAGGTTTTGCACCCGGCGAAAGTCAATATTAGGATCTGCTTTACCCGCGACACGGGGATAACACTCTAAGTTATTTTTGATGTCTTCGTCCAGCATTTTCTTTAAATCGTAACCGGCAGCTTGAAAGGCCTGCCAAATAACGTCAGTACAAACGCCTTCTTCTGGCGGTGGGTAGCCACCATCATAGTAAGCATCTTTGTACCGAGGTTTAGTATTGATGTAAATGCGAGCTCCTTGTACCATATCT
>JAAYWY010000207.1 GCA_012516165.1 Bacillota bacterium | reverse complement strand
TAAGGTATGCCCCACATGGCTGTAAGGCTTTGGAGAGCCCCGTTAAAACCCAAGGCCGTTATAAACAAGGGGATTGTATGGCGGTTGTGAAGTACATAATGCAGCGCTTGCCGGAAAGGAATTGCCGACTGTTGTTGGGTATCCGGCAGTTCTGTCCCGGATTCGTAGGCCTCCAGCTCGGCCATGGAAGGAAGGCCCAGATCCTGGGGACGATCCCGCACCAAAAGCCAGCAGGCCACGGCGCCAACTACTCCCAGCGCCGCTATGACCAAGAAGGAGTGGCGCCAGCCGATGGCGGCCACCAAAAAAGCTAAGGGGGTAGCGGCCAAGGCAGCACCGATGTTGCCTATGGTGGAAGTAAGACCGGTAATGGTGGCGAATTCGCTCATACGAAACCAAGCGGTTTGGGCTTTTTGTACGGCGACAAATACTACCGATACACCCAGCCCAGTGAGAAAACGACCAGCAAAGGCCATGGAAAGCCCCGAAGCCAGGGCAAATAAGGCCGCGCCAGCCGCAGCCAAGAGCATCCCCACTGACACTGTGAGCCGTGGTCCGGTGGTATCAGCTAAAATACCGCTGGGAATCTGCATCACTGTATAGACATAAAAGTACATCGCACCCAGGTTGCCCAAAGCTGCGGCCCCTAGGTTGAATTCGGCCATGAGTTGGTCGGATACCACAGCTAACGATACCCGGTGAAAAAAGACAATGGCAAAAGAAGACGCCAACACGCCCCATACTAACCAGCGGTGGCGTAGAAGGCGCTCAACTTGTTGAGTGAAATTTTGTTTTGATGAATTACGCATGATTTACTCCTTTAAGGCACCTATTCTAAAAACTCATTCTACAATTTATTCGACTTAGAAGTCATGGTTCCTTCTCTTTTCTTTTTTCCACACTTCTTTCCGCTGGTCTAAAAGTGCATTGTATATCTCCCGGCAGATTTTTAGCCAACGATAGGAGTTTGTTTCGCTCTTGCTCCGCGAGCCAGCAAGGCTCCGGATGTAACTTTCTCGGCATAAGAAACGATTACCCAGCTAGATCAGCTGGAACCAGGCAGCCAGACCCACGGCGGCAAAGTACAAGGTAACCGGCAAGGCCATGATCATGATGCGCACCGGATCGACTTTTTTCGCCAAAATACCACCTACCAACCCCGCTATCACAAATGTGGTCAGGCACACCGGTGGCATGGACTGCCCAGCCATGGCTAAATGAGCAGCTCCCAGAGCGGCTTTGGTACCGCTGACGCCAAAATTTTGTGTCAACATGGGTCCAAGAAAGGGCATCAGCGTATTTTGGGCTGTACTTTGGGAACCGGTGAGCATACCGATCAACAGCACTGCTGCTGCTCCCCCGAGAGTGGTGGCAGCCGGTGTGAGGCCTTTGGTAAAGGCCACCACTTGGTCGATCATTCCGGAAGCGTAAAAAGCCCCCAGCATGATACCAGCACAAAGTTGGATCTGTACCGTTTTGGAAACAGCTTTGATCCCGTCGGCCAAAATTCCTTTAATGTGCTGCCGCACCTCGGGAAAGGCCATTGTTAATAGAGTAGCGACTATTATTGCCTGAATAATACGATTTGTTAGTGCCTTTAAGATTGGTACCCCTCCCAAGGGCAGCAGGGGGTCTAAAATTTGTAGTACTTCAACTTTAAAGCCAGAACGCAGAATCACAATTACAGCTAGCACCAACAAGGGTATCAACCGGGGCCATTCCTGGGCTAAGATCTGACCGGCAGACCGACCGGGTATAAGCTCCGGCGGCAGTTCTTTGATCCGGACATAGCGCCATACGGTAGCTAGTGCCACCAGTACACCAATACTTACGGTAATATAACCGATACTTATCACTG
>JAAYWY010000206.1 GCA_012516165.1 Bacillota bacterium | reverse complement strand
TCATGCAACTGACGCAGCAAAGTTGAAATATTGTTCCCAAGGCCATGGGGAAAGACAAAAACCGTCCCCGGTGTCCCATCATTTTGTTGTAACAGATGCTCAATTTTTATTTTGTCTCTGTGTTTGCTGCTCGCGGCTGGAAATTGCTTCTGGAGATGGGTAACCGCTCGAATAGTCGCTCCCCTTAGGCAACAAACTCCTACCCCTGACGTACATACCCCGCTGCGAGTAATAATCCCATAGGTAGAAGCTCCCACCAATTGCGATGAACCAATTACACTTTGCACCCCAGCTAACACTTCCGCGGGGTCATAATTGCCCGTAGTAAATAAAAAAGTAATATTAGGCTGGCCAGACTGCTTTACTGCCTGCTTTGCTGCTGATTTCCCCGCCTGCAGGGCTTTTATATCTTGGCTAAAACCTATACCAACCTGCATTTCATCACATCCTTCTGGGATACCAAAGAGAAAGCCCACTGTATCGTAAGGAAGGCAGCAATTATTTCGACATATGCTCTTCATTTTCCTTCTTGATAGACCATTACCGACTGCAATTATTATTTCTGGCTAAAGAATTGGTCTAGAAACCAGCCAGCCAAAAATTCGTGCTAAGAAGTAGTACTGGTAGCTCTAGCTGCCAAAGCCGCGGAGATGGAACGTTCAAACGGCGGACGCAAAATGCCCACTTCGGTGATAATACCATCTAAATACTGGTGCAATGTAACATCAAACGCGGGATTAAACACGTGGACACCGCTGGGGGCCACCTGGATCCCGCCCAGGTGGGTGACTTCTTTGGGGTCTCGCTCTTCCACGGGGATCTCGTCGCCAGTGCAAAGATTAATATCAATAGAAGACAACGGTGCTGCCGAATAAACCGGAATACCGTTTTCCTTGGCTAAAACAGCCACACTGTAAGAACCAATTTTATTCGCTGTGTCACCATTGGCAGCAATGCGGTCGGCTCCAAAAATAACCAGGTCCACCATGCCCTTATGCATAACCCAACCAGCCATATTGTCGGTGATCAAGGTTACCGGGATGCCATCTTCCATAAGCTCAAAAGCAGTAAGACGGGCCCCTTGAAGAAGCGGTCTGGTTTCATCGGCGAACACATGAACGCCTTTGCCGGCTTCATGGGCTGCCCGGATAACACCTAACGCAGTGCCATAACCGCAGGTAGCCAAAGCGCCAGCGTTGCAATGAGTTAGAATACGGGCTTGGTCAGGAACAATAGCATTTCCATAGTAACCAATAGCGCGATTGGTTTCAATATCTTCTTTCTCCATCAGTTGTGCTTCTTTGGTAAGGGCCGCGCGGATTTCAGCGACCGGCTTGTCCTTCACATTATCGAGTTTAGTCTGCATCCGCTGAAGAGCCCAAAAGAGATTTACTGCCGTCGGCCGCGTTTCGGCCAGTGTACGGCGCACCTGCTGCAAATAAGTATATAATCCTTCTTTGTCTGTCCCTTTGTACTCCAACGCCCCCAAAGCCATACCATAAGCAGCAGCCACACCTATAGCCGGAGCTCCACGCACCACCAGGCGACAAATAGCATCGGCCACCATTTGATGTGTGGTACAGCGTAGGTATTCTACTTTGGTGGGCAGTTTCGTTTGATCTAATAATAGTAAGCTGTCTCCTTCCCATTGCATAGCCTGCATAATCATCCCTCCATGGATATAATTCGTTATGATTTTGTTCCTCACCTTCTCCATAGTCGCTCTAAATTACCACTTAAGTATCTTGGTAACACTTAACAGCCTAAAACCGGTGCAGCCCTTTGGAGCCAGCAGAGTATAGCCCTATTGCGCTTATAATTTCGTAGCGGTTTTTTGAAATAATTACTGTTTCGTTTGAAAGGTTTTTAAGAATATTTGTTGAATATTAAATAAGTATGAATACATTAAGGAGGATGAAAAATGAGGCGTTTTCGATCTTCTGTTGCTTGTATTGTTATTCTTCTTCTGCTTATTCCTGGAAGTGTTCTGGCGGCTACACCAGGAGTCCCAGCCGATACTCCCGCCCCTTACAGCGCCATGGTATCCACAGCCCACCCCTTAGCCTCGTTAGTGGGAGCACGGGTACTTCAGGAAGGCGGTAACGCGGTAGACGCCGCCGTAGCCACCCAATTTGCTTTAAACGTAGTGGAACCTATGATGTCCGGAATTGGCGGCGGCGGTTTTATGATGATCTACCTGGCCGAAAGCAAAGAAACCGTAATTATCGATTGTCGGGAACAAGCTCCAGCCGGGGCCAAAGCTACTATGTTTTTAGATGCCAACGGCAAACCATTGCCCTTTGAAACCGCGTTACAAACCGGCCATGCCGTAGGCGTACCAGGAACATTAAAAGG
>JAAYWY010000205.1 GCA_012516165.1 Bacillota bacterium | reverse complement strand
TCGTAACCGGCAGCTTGAAAGGCCTGCCAAATAACGTCAGTACAAACGCCTTCTTCTGGCGGTGGGTAGCCACCATCATAGTAAGCATCTTTGTACCGAGGTTTAGTATTGATGTAAATGCGAGCTCCTTGTACCATATCTTCTAAGTCAGGTAGGCCATCTTCATCTTCGTCGTGCTCGATAGTGACTGTTTCCACAACTAGTGAAGGGGCGGTAGTGGCAAATGGCAATAAACTGTCTGTGAGCTGAGTGGTATTCGGAAGCCGTGTTAGAATAAGCTGTGGGGAAAATTTAGGGGCAGCTAATAGCACTAGAATGATACAGAAAAGACAGATTACAACTTTTAAACTGTGTTTGTTCATCTAAAGAACACACCTTCTTTAGCAAGCAAGTTATTTAAGGGATATGTGCTGACAATAACCAGGCAGAAAATCAGGTACCCAATATTGGCTTTTTAATACTGTTTGGCATATAATGGCACTGCGAGACAAGGGGGCTTAGATTCGGTGGATGACATAGGTATTGGCTTAGCATTAGGGGCTGGTGCTGCCAGGGGATTAGCTCATATTGGTGTGCTACAGGTATTAGATAAGGCAGGTATTAAGGTGCAGCATGTGGCTGGAACTAGTATTGGATCGTTGATCGGTGCCTTGTTTGCTGCTGGTATACCCTTACATACACTAGAGCAGTTGGCATGCTCTATTAAACTTAAGCATGTGGTGGATTTTGCGTTTGTACCAGGAAAAGGAGGAGTTATTCAAGGACAGAAGGTGCGCGAATTACTGAATACTTTTCTTAGGGAAAAGACCTTTGCTGATTTACAACTGCCGTTGGCAACTGTGGCTACCGACCTTTTAACTGGAGAAGAAGTGGTTTTTCGGGAAGGTTCGGTGGTAGAGGCGGTATTGGCCAGCTGTGCTATTCCCGGGGTGTTTGTGCCCGTGCGTTTGGCTGGCCGTATACTGGTGGATGGTGGGTTGGTAGATAGAGTGCCGGTACGGGTAGCCCAAGAAATGGGGGATGCACCTACAGTAGCAGTAGATGTGGGTCCTAGTCTTCGGACGGGGCATTTCAGAAGTCCAGCCGAAGTAACTATGCAGGCTATTGATATTATGCAAGAAGAAATAGTGCGGCTTAAAGCTAGCACAGCGGATGTTTTTATTCGGCCTGAGGTAGGGGAGTTTGCGGCTGTGCGGTTTGACAAAGCTGCTGATTTGGTGCAACGAGGTCGCGATGCTGCTTGGCAGGCGTTGCCTCAAATAGAAAGCTTAATCCAAAAAAGAAAAGATTTGGATTAAGCAGCAGGAGTTTTAATCCTCCTGGTCGAATATAGACCTTGTTTAAGTTGCTGGTTGGCTTTTCTTTTCTTTCTTTTTAATTAGATGATATCGATTATTGGGAAGGGAGTCAACTTTTATGCGGCACTGGCAGCTTTACTTGACGGTGTTTTTTATTTGCGCCATCTTATTGATTGGTTCAACTGCACAGGCGGCACCAGTACTTGTTAGAGTTAGGGACCAAGGTGAAGTAGTACGAGTGTTGCAAGAGCTACTTAAAGCACAAGGGTTATTTACATGTACCCCTGATGGGAACTTTGGGCCGCATACCGAGGATAGTGTACGCCTATTCCAAAATAGAGTGGGGTTAACTGCAGATGCGGTGGTGGGACCGGACACGTGGG
>JAAYWY010000204.1 GCA_012516165.1 Bacillota bacterium | reverse complement strand
CGTAAAGCCTGGGCTATTACCCGGGCCCGTACTTTGGTACGCTTTTCCGGAGCCATGCTTTTGCCGCCATAATAGGAAAAATCGGTGGGCGTCTTAATAACTACCTGATCACCACCACGGCCTAAGGCCAAATCCAGCGACATTTGGGCATAGCTGGCCAATTCCAGTAAATCGTCGGTCCCTGTTCCCAGACCAATACTGATGGTCACCGGCAAGGTGTTACCAAAGCTCAGCTCCTTAACCTTATCCAGCAGAGCAAACTTATCTTTTTGCCACAGCGACAGTACACGGTTATCGAGTACCAACAAATAACGGCCTTCGGCATAACGGCGCAGGTAAGCATGGCTATTTTGCGCCCAGTCAGTCAGAAGTTTATCAATGGCAGCCTTAAGAAGTGGCCGCTGGGGTTCTGGCGTCCCGGCCTGAACCTCTTCCCAGTTATCCACTTGCAATAGACCCAAAACCGGAGAGCGTTCTGTCAGGGTTTGCTGAAGACGCTTAAGTTCGCTTTCGTCCATTAAATATAACGCCTGCACCGGTCCACTTAGGGTTTCGTATTCTTGCCATGTTACCCGATAGTGGCTATCGTTCATCTCGAGGGTTGACTCCGGCTCTCCCTCCAAAAGTTTGGCCACGTCATCAGGCAGCTTGCGTCCGCGCTGGATTCCGGGAAAAAGAGCCGTAAAAGATTTGCTAGCCAGCAAAATACGTCCTTTTTTGTTTACAAGCACTACAGGAATAGGCGATCTGAGCAAGGCCTTTCTGGCAATGCCTTCACCCTGTCCTGCCAGCTCAGGCACGTTCGTGGCTGGGGCTAGGCGGTGAGCATAGTAGCGCTCGTACCACAGCAAGCCTCCTGTCACCATGGCCCCCACCAATGCTAGTGGTGGACTAAACCAAGCCAGAACCAAAAGCATTACTACATGCCAAACCAGCAGCCGATAAGGGGGAAGGTACTTACAGCCCATGGCTATCTCTCCTTACACCCTGGGACGGCGAAAATCAAAGAATAAATCAAACAAGCCCACAAAAAACAATGCTTGCCCAAACAAGGGGGTAAAAAAGGTTAAAACAGCTACTAATATCCTAAGTCCCTTGGGTAACCGATATGATTCCATAAAGTGCCAGGCAACAGCTAATCCCTGTATTAAAATAGCTAGCTGAAAAATAGCTTGAACGTTGATCCCAATATGCTTCAATATTTCTTGGCCAGTATAGTTGCTAACTACAAGAAAAACAACACCTGCCAAATATCCCACAGCCGCACTACGGGGCAAACCCCAAGTGGAAAAAGGCGGGAACCCGGGATAACTTACCCCCAAGCGAGCCAGTATTGTCCGGGCTAACAAGAAGTTAAACAGGGCCAAAACCACGCTGCCTGCCGCCAACGCCATGGGCAACATATAGCGCATCATGGCTAGGCTTTGGGTGAGCATGGTTTCCATCTGTTTTAAAGTATCGCCAGCTATTCCCAGCCGACGGTACAAATTCATAGTACTTTGCAGCGACTCCTGGTATAAACTAAGATACCTTTCTAGCGGGTTAATTCCCATGACCAAAAGAGACAAAGCAAATAATAAAAGCATGGACACCAAAAGAGCAATAGCCCCAATCCCCACCACCTTAAGCGGTGCAGCGCGGCGTCGCATGGCTGTTCCCAGCACCAGTCCCAAGACTCCTAGCCCTAAAAACATACTGATGGCCGTGAGGGGACCAGCCAAAATAGCCACAATTATACCAGCCACCACTGTAGCCATTATGGACAACCGCAGGTCGTGGCGCACCCCGAGCAAAATAATAGGAACCGGCCAAAAAAAGCCCGTGAACAACCCTAACACAGGGAGATATATCGTGGCCAAACAAAAAACCACTGTCAGGGCCGATAAAAATGCCGCCTCTACTAATGAACGCGTCGATCTCTCTGGGGCCACATGCTTCACCTCTTATTTGTTCTTAAGTACGCATCCAGCGCCGACAAATCGCCGTACCATTTTTCTAACTCATGTTCGTCAGCTACACCGTGACCAACCATGCTCAAAAGCTTACTATCTAAGGTGGCAAAACTAATACCCAGTCGCCGCCCGAGAAGATAAACAATGAGGATCACCTGAGCCAAGGCCTCGCTCAGAACCTCTTCTGATCCCCGAAGGGCAGCCCTAAAGACGAGGGTTACGGCGCCTAATAGCTCGGTTTTCAGCCAGTCAATCGCCCGAAGGTTTTTCGTAATATCAAGCTCTGTCTCCCGCATCCTCATAAGT
>JAAYWY010000026.1 GCA_012516165.1 Bacillota bacterium | reverse complement strand
TCTATTAAAGATGGTAAAGTAAGGGCCCAGATATGCTTGTCTATTGCTTTGATATTGACTTTTTCATGATCAAACAAATTGGTAAGGCCATCGGCTTTTTCTTTAACATCCATATATACAAGGTCCACCTTTCGGTAGCTATTGTAACATGGATTGTTTTATTGTGTAAAGGAGATGATGCTGTCAGGACTGTGTCAAGACGTGTCCTGGCAAGCTGTTTTTCTTAACCATATAGGAGCAAACATTAAACATTAATTAATAATGTTATAAATGTTATAATGGTAACCCAGGCGGAACTCCTTTCATAAGTATTGTCAGTTAGATTTTTGATAATTTGAGGATAGCATTAGTAATTATACTAATATACTTGTTTGCGTCGTCCGGGGTAAAGAGAGGAATTTTCCACCAGTTCACGTAAGCTGATGATACCAGTAAGGACAAAACGGCAGCTGTGCCGGGAAGTAGGCCTACCCCACGTACTATCTCATGCAGAGAGTTGGACATGAAGGTTACGCCGCCAGCGTCCTGGCTGACAATAGTGGCAAGGTCAGCCACCAGGGCGACTTTGTCGGCTGCCAGTTCTGCATTAGACAGGCGCTGACCCAGCTGGGCAATCCTTTGCCCCAAATTGTAGGTGGATTGTCTGAGGGAATCCTTGCTTTGAGGGAGAGCATCTAAGGACAGTTGACAGGGTATACCAAGTTCATTGGCGGCTGCTACCAAACAGTGAGCTACGGTGGTGTTGTCCACATTTTCTTGGGCTCGAACCCAAAACGTTGGTGCGGTAATGGAACTTGCAATGCTGGGGACAAACATTTTTCCTTCTACCACTACAGTAGGGATGTGGTCTAAAGATAAGTCTTTCATGAGTTGCCCTTTAGCATTGGACATAATATTGCCTTCCAGATCTTCGTTAGGGCCGATACCGCCAACACTGGCGTTTACTACAGCCAGCAGAGAAGTGGGAATGCCAGCGATGTTAATTACCGTGCCTAAAATCCGACCGTGATTACCGGGCAGGTCCTCTTTTACCACCCGACAATGCTGGGGATAATGGTGGACAAAGGTATCAATAACAGCTAGCGATAGAGCTGCTTGAAAGGATACTGCTGTTTCATGGACTCCCTGACCATACATCCGACCAAAGGTACGTACGGCTAGACTTTGGCTGAAAATGGCATCTTGGCCTATAGCTGCCTGCATTAGATCTGCTTCCGCTGGGGTAATGCCTCGACGGGGAGAAGTTGTAGCCCTGCCGCCACCTGTTGTGGTGACGGTTATGGTTCCTAGGGCAATATCACAAGCTACGTGACTTACCAAGGTGTCAATTGGTAAAGCCTTTTTGAGCATTGAGGTTACTACGGCTAAGCCGCCAGAATCATCTTGCACAAACCCCATATGGCTGTGAGCGTGGCCCACCCCCACATGGCCGACAATGCCAACGACACCTTTATTTTGCTTGCTAATGGTGATATCCATTATGCTGGTTGCTCCTTTCTACCGATCTTATAATACTCACTATAACCTTCATGGCCACGGGTTTTTCCATATAAACGACAACAACAATAACGAATTGCGTTTTTAGTCAACAAGAGGAATCCTGTCTGGTTATTACGACGACTACCAGACCAAGGATTCCTCTTTGTTTCTTACGAGGATTAGCGTTGATCAGCTATCAACTGAAACAACTAAGACAATGGAGAACATAGGTTTAGGGGTAGTTTACTTAGCCGATATCGGTTTCGGTTGGTCAAAAGTTTCGCGATCAAGTTCACCTAGTTTAGCTGCAGTGTAAACCATACCTACAGTATCGCCAGTGACATTTAGCATGGTGTTGGGCATGTCAATAAGAACATATACACCGGCAATCCAGGGGACAATGTCCAGCGGCAACCCCATGATCTGCAAAAGCACCGCTGACATCATGATACCACCGCCCGGAACGCCTGCAACACCGGCGGCCATAATAACACCTAAAATGCAGATGGTGATAAAATTAGAAATAGAGAGCGGAATATTATAAATTTGGGAAGCAAATAGAGCGTAAATGGGCATTTCAGCGGCACAAGCATGCATATTAATAGTGGCTGCTGGCGCAGTGATTAAGTTAACGATGTCTTCTGGAACGCCAGCTCGCTTCTTGGTGCATTCCATGGTAACCGGGATAGTAGCACTACTACTTTGAGTGGAGAAAGCCATGACCATGGCCGGGAAGATATTCTTATAGTGGTTAATAGGGCTTACCCCGGCCATAAATTTCAAAATAAGGGGGTAGAAGATCAAAAGTATCGTGGCATAAGCTACATACTGGGTAAGTAGCATTTTACCGATGCCCTTAAGGGCAATTGTACCTACCGTACCAGTAACGTTGGCCATAAGTGCAAACACACCATAGGGAGCTACATTCATGACAATACCTACCATACGGCTCATTAGCTTGTCACCAGCCGTGAAAAGTTCGATCATCCGTTGCCCGGGTTCCGTTTGGGCGAGCAAAGCAGCAGTAATGCCGGTGAACATAGCAAAGACGATAACCTGAATGATGTTACCGTCGGCAAAGGCCTTCGGGACATTATCGGGAATCCATTTAATGATGCTATCGAGTAAGTCTATATTAACATCTATTTTCTCTGTCATAGGGAGATTAATTCCTACACCAGGTTTAATGATCAGAGCCCAAAAGATACCGGTACTGGCTGCTAGCAGAGAGGAAATGGCCCAGTAGCCAGTGAAGATACTGCCCACTTTTTTTAGCCGATTTAAGTCAGCGATACTGGCTACACCGCTGGTCACAGAGAAAAAAATAAGAGGTAGAATAGTCATCCGCAATAAACGAAGAAAAATAGTTCCCAGAGGAGAAATTACCTCAATAGAAGGGCCCACGATAAAACCGACAGCGGCACCTAACAGCATACCGATCAAAATCTTGTAAGGTAATCCCAGTTTACGCATTTGACAGCCCCCCTTTTTTATAACATTGCCCCTCATTTAAACTTAAATTGACAACAACTGTTAATCTAAACTGGTGCCAACTTTTTATCACCCCTCAATTATCTGTAGATTAATATGTGCTAACAAAGAAAATTTGCTATTGGCCCCAATATTCCTTCTAAACATTCCTTCTATAGATTAGTAGATTATTAAATAACACGAGAACACGAGCCAATATTCGATACTAATTACTATGTTTATCGTAAGCCCTCATTAGGTATATTTATTAAGCCATACTATTTAATATTAAAAAACCAAATGTGAGTCATATTGCCCAAAATGTGGTATAATGATAGAGCAGAATATAGAGAGAAGGGTGTTTATGAACAATTTGCGCTATGTTCATTGGTTAGAGGATGGCGGGAAAAGTTGTTCTGAGGCAGGCAAAAGTGGTATAGGGCTAGCAATACCAAAAGACCAAGAACCTGTACCAGCAGGGACAGGTTTTTGGGTAAATAGTCGGGCTTATCTGGAGTTTTTGAGCTATAATAATTTGTTTTTAGATTTAAAAGGCTTGTTAACGGGACTTAGCGTAGAAAATGCTGGCGACTTGTGGGCAAGGAGTGCGGCTATCCGCCAGCTTATTATGCGATCGGCAGTACCGGAACATATGAGTCGGGAAATAACGGCTGCTTATCAAAAGCTAACGGCAGCAACGACTGATGGGGCCAACCCGGTTGTTACTGTTCAAGGTACGGTTACTGTTACCGCAACCGGAGAAGGGGTAAAAAATCTAATTGAGCAGTACGATCCATATGTAGATATTAGTGATCCTCGGCAGGTAGTCCAGTATGTACAACGGTGTTGGGGTCATCTATGGGCACCGCGGGCCATCTACTACCGAGAAAAGCTTAGCTGCCCCCATCTGGATGTATTGCCAGAGGTATTGGTAGCTAAAGATCCCGTTCAAGAAACAGCTATAGCCTGAATCGTAATAAAATATAAAAAAGCCCGGTTTAGTATATTGATGTACTTTCCGGGCTTTTATTGGTTATTTTTGCTAATGGCGAAATAGGTCTTAAGGGCAAGATTTACTAGGGGGTCAGAGGCAATAGGCGTGGATCTGTCCGCTAGCAGCCGCCAAAGGGATAAGCGGCCATCTAAAGTTGGGCTGGTTATAACTATACTGCTGCCGCAATTGCCATGTGTGAGCAGGCCTGCCAACCACTCGTCCCTTTGCCACAATGTGACTTCAGTGACGCCAGCATTATTAAAAGGAGCTGCGCTTATAGTCCCAGATAAAGGCAGTGGAGTTAGGGAGCTTGTTTTTAGGGTGTTTATTAGCGTGGTGGTGCAAGGAGAATTGTCTGCTGGGCAAAGTAAGATCTTGGCACCCAATAAGCGGGTAGGAACCAGGTGTAATGTATGCTCGTCGAAGAACAGCCAAGAGAAAGACATAACTAGCCATATGGCTTGAGTTAGTATAGTATTAAAGGAGCGGACCAATTTATGGGTGGGTGTCCAAGAATCTCCTAGGCACCGGCGTAAAATATTTATATAAGGCTGTGTCTTTTCAGGGACTATCACATCGAACACCGGCATATCCATGTACACAGGCTTATTTTCTACTATTGCCACCAACATGCGGCCATCGGTGGAGCAAAGATGCCGATACAATTCTGGCACCATGTAGGCCAAGGTGTTGGCCACCTCGGCTGAAGGAGAGCATAAGGTAAGGGTTAACAGTACCTTAAAGAGTGCTACAACATCCTGCCACCGGCGGCTTAGTTTAACTTCAGCGGCTATTAACCGGCCGGTGCTGCTGGCTCCCTGTATAGCTAAGGCTGTATTTTTTAATTGCGGGTAATTATCTTTGTATTCTAACACAGCATAACTAATACTTTTGCCGAGAAGATGTTCCAACCAATGTACCACCTGTGGGTGCTGGGTGCAAATATTAGCAATGTATTGTTGGCTGTTGTTAGCAACAGCCATATCAAGTAGCTGTGCAAAGTTAGGCTGTGTGGACATGCTTTTGCCCCCTCGCATTTAGGCCGACGGCCGACCAACCTTTGGTCCTGGGTTCTCATTTGTTCTTGGGTGTATATTTTATAGTACATACATGTTCGGTAATAAGCTGTAGTTTTCCTTCTGGTTTTGAGAAAAGGAATGTATTTCTATGTAGCTGCCACAAGCTCTGCCTATTCTTGCGCGTACTGTACCTATAAATGCTGCCCTTTCTTTAGTTCAGTTCCAGCACAAGCACTAAGAACATTGTACTGTACGATCTTACTTTTATAGGAATGGGAAAAGAGGAGGGAACATTTTTGTGGTTTCTCCGTCTAATAAGATGACGGGCCTTTTAAGAAAGCAAATTAGGTAGGGGAGGAGAAAGATAATGAGAAAATCCAAGGCCTTGATTTTTCTTACTGGGGTTTTAGCTGGTGTGGTTTTGGTGACGGCAGTGGGCTTCACTAATTTAGGCAGTATTACGGCCACTTTTGCTCAGGTGCGCTATCTGATTTCCGGTAAAGAAGTTCGTCCCAGCGACAAAGCGTATTACTACTTCAATGGAAAAACATATGTTCCCGCTGGCTTAATTTATGCTGGTACCACT
Organism: Bacillota bacterium; assembly: GCA_012516165.1. Classification (GTDB taxonomy): domain Bacteria; phylum Bacillota; class DTU030; order DUMP01; family DUMP01; genus JAAYWY01. Next base: position 1,980 of record JAAYWY010000026.1, on the reverse strand, counting down.
TATTTGCCGCTTAGGTTTATAGCCGAGTCTTTAGGGCTTAAGGTTGATTGGAACCAGGATACTCAAACCATCAGCATAACAGAGCCGGATACGGTTATTAAACCTACTTATCCCCGAAATCTGTTGTTTGAATTTCTTACTCGGGAAGCCGCACCTAAAGAAGTAACGACCTTGTTGGATTATTCTATTGGTACTGAGTTAGGCCAAAGTTATACCCTAGGGGATAAAACATATCTGATTGTAACTCGTGGCGCTAAGCCAACAGGTGGTTATGCTGTTAGCATTAAAGAAGTGGTGGAAAAGGAGACGGAGGTTGTAGTTAAAGTCCAGTACCAAGACCCGGCACCAGATGCCGTTGTTACCCAGGCTATCTCTTATCCTTATGTAGTGGCAATGATAGAAAAAACCACCAAACCGGTACGATTTGAGGGCGAAGATAATGCCTATATACCACAGCTGTATGGGCTGGATAATATGGAACAGATTACAGCCGAATCACAGGGCATAAAATTACTAACTCCGATCCAGAAGGAGAAAGTCCTTACGGTACGAGGCATTGCCCGGGTATTTGAGGCTACGGTAAGTTGGCGTTTAATTGATGCTCAGGGGCAAGAAAAAAAGAGCGGTTTTGTTACTGCCGCTATAGGTGGCCCTGACTGGGGATATTTTAGCTTTGACATTCCTAAAGAATACCAACAGGCAGGTATGATTCTTCAGGTATACGAGTCCAGTGCTAAAGATGGGACACCAATAAATGTAATAGAAATTCCGGTAGAAAAATATGCTCAATTGGTGCATAAATAATTGTTAGTAACTCATATTCATAAACAAAACCCAGTAGCGCTTTGCTGAAACCTAGTATTTACCTTTTTGTAAGGTGTTTTAGCAGGATATGAGCGTTTATGTGCCGAAGACAACATAATAAGTAATTCATAGGAAAAACCAGGCACTAGGAGGAAGATTTATAATGAAGACAAGAAAACGGCTGACGGCTTTTTTGGTTGTGGCGGCACTGTTTATTGCTTACGGTACAGCTCAGGGCGCTAGCTTGACGAAGACTATTAAAGCAGTCTACCGTAACATTGTGGTGGTAGTGGATGGCAAAGCCAATGTTCCGTCAGAGGAACCATTTATTGTCGACGGGCATGTTTATGTACCGCTCCGGTATATAGCCCAGGCACTGGGAGCACAGGTTGACTGGGACAACAATAATAACCGGGTGCTTATCACCAGCGCCGCTGCTAAAACAGATCCGAACCGGGACCAGGCCAAGTGGCAGGAAGGATATAATGCAGGTTTAGTCCAAGGGCAGCTTATGGGCAGCCAAAGTGCCTACGACAAGGCCTATAAAGAGGGTTATGACGAAGGCTTTAGCAAAGGTAAGAAAGAAGGGTATGACGAAGGATATAAAGAGGGGAGCCGAGATAGTAGTAAGAGCAGCAACAAGGACGATTACCGAGACGGCGAAGATGATGGGTACAGCGTTGGTCGTAAAGATGGGAAGGCAGCGGCCCGCGAAGCTAACAGCGATAAAAAGAATCTAACGTGGAAAGAGGCCATGGAAAAATATGCTGACATAGTCTATAAGTCTGCTGAGGATGACATTATTTATAAGTACAAAAAAGATTATGATCTGAACACTAAGCGCTATCCCGATTATACTGATGGTTTTATCGACGGCTATCTAGATGGTTTTCAAGAAGCCTTTGAAGAGTATTATGATTATTAAACACGATCAGTTCGAGAGTGGCAGCTGGTAATGTGTTAAAGTTGTCATGCCGGGCCCGGGGCCCGGCATTTGTGGTTTATAGTTGTCGTTAGCTTGTAACGAACCGAACAGATTATTTCTTAAATGAAATGTTAATCGCAGGGAACTTTTTGTTAACTTTTTTCGTCCAATATAAGGAAAGGGTTATGCACGAATAGGAGGACAAAAGAAAAAAGCACAGTTACGGGTTTGTGGTTCTTGTTGTTATTTTC
>JAAYWY010000203.1 GCA_012516165.1 Bacillota bacterium | reverse complement strand
ATCAGAGGGTGACTGGCAGGCATTAGTAAGTCCGGAAGTGCTAATGCCATACTTAGATGAGGCGTAGGTGAAGGAGAGATGGGCGTGAGAATCCCTACCTGCCGGTTAGCTGTGCGCCTTTTAGTAATACGTTTTTTAGAATTTTTAGGTTTAAGGCGTCGGGCTATTTGGTATGTTGGTTCTAGTGAGGCTTTGCCACCGCCTCTTAGTACGGCCGAAGAAGGCTATCTTTTAGATCGCTTGCAAAGAGGGGATAAAGCGGTACGAAGCCTGTTAATCGAACATAACTTGCGTTTAGTAGTGTACATTGCACGTAAATTTGAAAATACTGGGGTGGGTATTGAAGATCTGGTTTCTATTGGTAGTATAGGACTTATTAAAGCAGTTAATACTTTTAATCCAGCTAAAAAAATTAAACTGGCTACTTATGCTTCTCGCTGTGTGGAAAATGAGATTCTAATGTTTTTACGACGAAATAATAAGTTAAGGTCAGAAGTATCTTTTGATGAACCGCTAAACATTGATTGGGATGGCAATGAGCTGCTGCTATCTGATGTTTTAGGAACAGAAAGTGATATTATTTCCCGCCATGTAGAAGAAGATGTAGAAAGAAAACTGCTACACCAAGCGCTCCAAAAGCTGTCCCCGCGGGAGAAGCTTATTATGGAAATGCGCTTTGGTCTCCGTGGTGAACCGGAAAAAACTCAGAAGGAAGTGGCCGATTTGTTGGGAATTTCACAGTCGTATATATCGCGCTTAGAAAAGCGGATTTTGAAACGACTTCGTCGTGAAATTAAACGCATGGAATGATTAAGCATAAAACCTCTCTTTGGTGGCAATACTGGGAATAGGTTGTCTTCCGGGAGGGGTTTTATGCTACTTAATAAAGTTGAAATATGTGGTGTTAATACGGCTAAACTCCCGGTGCTTTCTAATGCCAAAATGCGCGAGCTGTTTCGTGCTTTATCAGCTGGTGATACAACAGCCCGGGAGAAGTTAGTGAATGGTAATTTGCGTTTGGTGCTGAGCGTAATTCAACGTTTTAATAACCGGGGGGAAAATGTTGACGATTTATTTCAAGTTGGTTGCATTGGGTTAATGAAAGCTATCGATAACTTTGACCTAAGTCAGAATGTAAAGTTTTCCACCTATGCTGTTCCAATGATCGTAGGCGAGATCCGCCGCTATTTACGGGATAATAACTCTATTCGCGTAAGTCGTTCGCTGCGTGATATGGCGTATAAGGCTTTGCAGGCCCGGGATACGTTGGTAACACGGTTTAGCCGAGAACCATCTATCAGCGAGATTGCTGCCGAACTTAAGCTTCCGCGAGAAGAAGTAGTGTTCGCTATGGACGCTATTCAGGAGCCGTTGTCTTTGTTTGAGCCGGTGTACCACGATGGTGGCGATCCAATCTTTGTTATGGATCAAGTCAGGGATGACAAGGAGCAAGACAGCAACTGGGTGGAGGAACTCGCTGTGCGCGAGGCCATGCACAAACTTAATGAACGTGAACGTCATATACTAAACCTTCGTTTTTTTCATGGTAAAACACAAATGGAAGTGGCTGAGGAGATAGGGATATCGCAGGCCCAGGTCTCCCGTTTAGAAAAAGCGGCATTAGAACGTCTCCGGCGCCATTTGAGTTTTTCGTAAGGAGGTGAACGGTATGCGCCGGTTGCTGGTGATAATAGTTCTGTGTTTTGTCATTGTATCGGGTTATTATTATATCCGGCGCGAGCCGGATGCGGCTTTGGCTTATAATCCCACTAACCTTATTCCTTACGAGGTGGTAACTGGTCTTCGACTGGAACCCAAAGTTTAAGGATTAAGACAACCTTCCTTAGCATATAATGTGCTGCAGGGAGGTGAGGGCCATTTTAGTCCGTGCTTCAGAACTTCGCAGCCGCGAAGTTATTAACATCAATGATGGTCGCAAACTAGGCAATATAATCGATGTGGACATTGATCTGGAAAGTGGTAAACTAAGAGCGGTCATTTTGCCTGGTCCACGAGGTATGCTTAGTTTGTTCAGCCGTAGTGATGATGTGGTGATTCCGTGGGACAGAATTAAACGCATCGGTCAGGATGTAATCCTGGTAGAAAACCGGCCCTCCTCTTCCTCGCCGTCACGGTGAATCAAATAGAACTAAAAGCCCTTGGTATTACCTAGTGAAAAGGCCAAGGGCTTTTGGT
>JAAYWY010000281.1 GCA_012516165.1 Bacillota bacterium | reverse complement strand
GTTTTGTACATAAGGATCGTTTATTACTTGCTGGTGTTTACGATAATTGGCTACTGCTGCCCATTCACCGGCTAAATCAGATGTGAGCCTATCGCACAACGAGGTGCCATAATAAACAAACGAAGCGTTCCAGTATTGCTCCTGGCTATTTCCTTCAATAGTTCTGTAGCGGGGATCTACACCTAACTTTAGTATGGTTTCTGCCAGGATTTCCAGGTGATGCATTTCTACTAAAGCTATGCATTCTAAAAGAGCTGCTATTTCTTCAAAATCCGGTGCTAGCACCACATGGTGGTATACGTATTGGTTAATAGCGCTAAGTTCACTCTTTGGTCCGGCATAGTCCTCTAGCAATAACTGGGCCCAATAGGGGTTGGGGGTTGCTACCTGAACTTCTGGATATGGAGCAGGATAGGCACATTTATAGATGCCTGGGTTTTTTTGTCCTCGGAGTTGTTCATCCATCATGATAAACCACCTTCCATAAAGTATTTGGTATAGCCTACTTTGAAGGAGCATAAAAAATGCTTCTTATATTTTTATGCCCGGTTAAAAGTAGCCGGACCTTTTTATCAGAAACTGCAGGAAGGGGCAGTAGATTCAACATGAATAAAAACTTGTAATGAATTTTAAGTGAGTCAGAACTGACTCACTTAAAAAGTAATCAATGCAAATTTTATCTAAGTATTGGGCCTTGAACTGCGGGCTGGGCGCTGTTATAATGTAGTCATTAAGGTAGGGATGTTGTAACATTACTACATATGAGGAAGGGGAGAATCTGTTTTGAAACAGGCTTCTTCCGTTAAGCTGGTGGCGGGTACTGGGGTAGCTCTTCATTACCAGGTAAAGGAAATGATCCATCAGCAGATTATTAAGGGAGAACTCAAGCCTGGGGTTAAGTTGCCGTCGGAGGTGGAGTTGGCAGCTCAGCTAGGTGTGAGCCGCACTACTGTCCGTCAGGCTATTTTGTCCTTGGTGCACGAAGGACTTTTAACCAGGTATCAAGGCAAGGGTACCTTTGTGACTCAACCCAAACTCCATGGGGATTTGCGCGGTTATCTGGGTTTGTCGTTTGATCCAAGTAATCAAAAGATTCTTCAACATAAGACGCTGCTCCAAGCTACTAAGGAAGCAGGGACACAGGTGGCTTCTCGCTTACAAATAGCTCCCCAAGATTTGGTAATTTACATCAAAAGGGTACGTTTAGTGGAAGAAGAGCCCATTGTGCTGGAGCAGTTTCATATTCCGCAAGGGGTTTGTCCGGATATTGTAGCGGCTGATATTTCTGATATCGCGGTGCATACCGCACTGCAGGAACGGTTTGGTATTTTGATACGGTCAGTAAAATCGAGTATTGAAGCTGCTATTGCCGGTGACAATGCTCGCGATTTGGCCATCCGGCGGGCTGATCCCGTCCTTAGGATAAGAAGGGTTTTTTATGGTGAAGGCAGGCCAGTACTGTATGCTCATGCTTTGGCCCGTGGCGATCGTTGTCAATATCATTTGGAAGATTAGCGAACAAAGGGAGGCAAAATGGTGCAACAATCATTGTGTGAGACACGGGTTGTTAAGTTGCAAAATTCTTTAGCGAAAAATGATATAGATTTGGCAGTGCTGCTTAAACCCCAAAATGTGGCCTACTTGACGGGTTTTAACCCGGTAATTCAAAGCCATCCTGTTATGGTGGTGATCCCTAAGCAGGGACAGCTTATTATGCTGGTTTCGGCACTGAGGATTGCTCATGCTGAGAAGGATTCTTTTGTACCGTCAGAACAGATGGTGCTGTATGGCAATTGGGGTAGCCGGCGTGGAATTGCCAAGACCGCCTTGGAGGCACTGGTAAAAGTGGTTAAAGAGCGGGGCTTAGCGGCTAAGACTGTTGGTGTTGAGTACGATCATTTGCCGCTGCAGTATAGTCAACAGCTCGAGGACTTATTTCCCCAAGCTAAGTTTAATGACGTGAGTTTTTTATTAGCGCAGCAACGCATGATCAAGGATGAGGCAGAGATTAACCTTATTCGTCAAGCGGCCTGCATCGCCGATGGTGGCATGGAAACAGCTTTGCAGTTTATGAAACCGGGTAATACAGAGATAGAAGTGGCTGTGCGAACCATGCAAGCCTTGCAAGAGGCTTGGCTTACCAATTTTCCTGGTACTGAGGCGGTGGACTTTGGTACTCCTGAAGGCGGCTGCTTAAACTCGCTGTGGTGCTATTGTTTAAGTGGCCAGCGGATGAACTATTTTGCGGAGATTTCCACCGACAAGGTGATTGAACCGGGTGAGTTGACGCTATCTATCATTTGGACAGCAATGCAAGGCTATCATGCCGAGAACGAG
>JAAYWY010000202.1 GCA_012516165.1 Bacillota bacterium | reverse complement strand
TAACATGAATAACCCTTCTTACAGGATGGACAAAGGTTAACTTGGCTTCAAGAAATCAATGACTCTGTGGCTCACTTATTGGTGATCACAGTGGCTCAGAAATTCATTATCAGGTGGCTCAAATATTCATTGACATTCGCACATTTATTCTAACCAATAATTGTGACAGTCTTGTGAGCAAAATATGAGGAAAATCCAAACAATAAATATCCTGGCTGGTTGTTATGTGGAGTAAAACATAATGCAGGAAAATAATCTTATTATAAAGAAAAAAGAGCCCTCAAAAGAGCTCGCCTATTGTCAGACGCAATAATCGTCCCTGGGTAAATGCTACTGCATTTGTTCGCCGCGGTGTCTGGGATCGTACTCCACTGCAGAGGTGCTTCGCACCGGCTGCGGGAACAATTTCATAAGTTCATATATTTCTCTAGGCATATCTGTACTTACGGTAAGTCCTAAATCTCGCGCCACATCTACTGTGATAGGAAAGTCATGAGTCCAACGCCCTTGAGTCAATGCTTTGGCTATTCTTTCCCTGTCTTCTAAAGAATGCTCCTCAGGCAATAGCTCTAAGATGCTATTTTCCAGCTGGCTGATAGCCTTTTGAGCAATATCCGCTAAGATTAGTGTTTCATCATCAATTTCTGAGATCGGTTTTTGTTTAAGCACATTAACAATAGAAGGGGCTGGGTGTTTGCCTAATTGAGGATCTACTGGTCCTAGCATGGAGTGTTCCCCCATAACTATCTGATCAGCAGCCAATGCTATGAGCGTCCCACCGGACATGGCATAGTGAGGCACATATACTGTAACTTTTCCCTGGTGTTTGCGGATTGCCCTCGCTATCTGCAGTGCCGCTAATGCCACCCCTCCTGGGGTATGTAGGATCAAATCGATAGGTGTATCGGGATCCGTCATTTGGATAACACGGATTATTTCTTCTGAATCATTAATATCTATATAGCGCATAACCGGAAAACCTAATATACTCATAGTTTCTTGACGGTGAATAAAGGCGATCACCCTAGATTTGTTTTTCTTCTCGATCTTAGATATTAGATTCTGGCGCGATATCTTTAATGTCTTTTGGTTAATAGCCAGCTGTAATGCTGAGATAATAAAAAACAATATTAGTAAATTGGCAAACATCTTGATCTAACTCCCTTCTGAAAAATTAGCCTAACTGTCATCTTGGGGCATCACTCGTTCCCGCTATGTTAAACTACAATAAACCCTATTCCTTCCTTTGTCCTGATTATAGCGTACATACACTAATTCGTAAAGCGTTTCACTAAACAGGGTAGGTAACACACGGATAACACGCGGGGACTGTCCCCATGTGTTAGTTTGGCACCATTTAGCCAACTCCAAAGACAGAAACACCATTAACCTGCTTTTCAAAGGCTCGTCCCTGGTGAACAAGCAGATCGAGATTGACCAGGATTTCGTTCACAGCCAAGATTATATCGAAACCTTTCATTCGCTCCCCGAAATAAACAAGCGCCAACTGATAGGGGTTCTGCGGACCGGTAGACTTAAGGAGCACATAGATTTCTTCCAAACGCTGCTGGTAAAAAGCGATGCGTGAACTGATCAGGTCGTGCGGGGTTTTAATCTGGGGACCGTGCCCCGGAAGAATCAAGTCAATCTCCATTGCGGCCAGCTGCTGCAGACTAGCGAGCATATGGCCCAGGCTTAAACTGCGCTTCATGCCCGCTGGGGTCGTGGTATATTCCACCAATGGATTAGTAGTAATATGGGGTAGTACTAGGTCACCGGACAAAAGAAGCCTTTTTTCAGGCCAGTAAAATACAGCATGCCCACTGCTGTGCCCAGGTAAGTGTAGTGACTGTAGAGAAAAATGTTCAAATTCCAACACCCTATTGCCATTAAAGACAGTAACGTCTTCAATGGGATCACAGTAATGGTTCATCATCTGGTAAGCCTTACCGAGGCTATTTATAACATCAGAGGGGATACCAGCATTGTATAAATAGATTTCATTTACCAGTTCATCTGGTGTTGCAATTTTAGAAAGATCTTCTTTATGAATCAGAATCTCCGCGCCGCTCTGCCGCTGCAGCTCAGCGGCGGCACCAAAATGATCAACATGGCCGTGCGTGAGCAAAATTCGTTTGATCGTTTGGAGCGCAATACCACGGTTCGCCAAAGCCCGACTCAAAATTTCCAAGGAACAGCTGCTTTTTAGGCCGGGATCGACCAGGGTTAGAGGATCGTCCTCAATTAGATACGCATTGACTGATTCCGGCGAAGGGAACGGCAGCGGCAAGACAATCGGGATAATTGGTAAATTGTTAGGCATACAATCCCCCCGGCTGGCTTTTATTATGAACCTAATTATACCATTTATGTACCTGCCAATCCACGCACTCACGAAAATAGTCTGTGCCAAGATCTAGTAGGCAAGACACCCATAAAAATATTTATTGAAGATCACTAACCAGCCCACCCTGCTGCAGTAATCTTCACAGAACACGCCTTACCAAAAAAGAGCCTCCAAAGAGGCTCCCTACCAACTTCTAGTTTCTCTTACTGGGATAGACTTTTTGAAGGGAACAAGCTTCCTTGGCACCGTCTTATCCATGCAATCTTCCCTTATCCCTATATTGTTCGTATCACTCCGAAACTAATACCGGTTAGCCGCTCGATTTGCCTGATAGACAGGCCCCTGGCCTTGCATTCTTTAATAACTTCATTACGTTTATCTTTTTCAAACCCTTGAATTTCCGTTGGGCTTTGAACACCAGAGATACTCCTAATAAAATTGCTAGCCTCGGTATCATTTAGTCTTACATCTTGGTCATAGTCCAAGCACCGATCCTGGTTCTCCATTAAATTGAACTCTTTAAACAATTTTACCGCATTTACCCTGTTGGTCGAAAACATATTGAGAGCAAAGTCTACATCACAAATTCTTGGCTTTCCGACATATTCCCCATAGCTGCTCCATGGGTAATCGGCTATATTCTTTACAATACCCGCCTTATATGGGTTTTGGTGAATGTAGCGAAGCACCGTTAAAAAATAACTATCTGTTTCAACTGCCTCACTTTTATAGCGAGCCTGGAACAAATGACCTCGGCGGCTATACTTCCAGTTATACCAATACACGTAACTGGCCCCAATCCTTCTAAATACTATCCCCAGGTCTTCCGTGGCTTCCTTTAACAATAAATGAATGTGATTACTCATTAGACAGTAGGCATATATCTCATAGCCGCTTTTTTCTTGGGTATCTTTTATTGTCCACAGAAACTTTTGATAATCCTCATCATCCTCAAATATGATCTGCCGGTTAATACCCCTTAACATCACATGATAAATCCCAGTACGACTTTCCCTTCTAGCGGTTCTTGCCATTTCTGCACCCCTTGCCTATATCCTAATATGGCAAGGCATAAATAGCAACACAAAAGAACTGTCCCCTTGTGTTCCCCTGTACCACTAAAATAAATCCCTAACAATTTTACCTCACCCTTTACTGCTTGCTTTTCTGATTGTTCTCTAAAAATGCAACGAAAAGGGACTGTCCCCTTGTATCGCTGTTTTTGTGTTTACTTGGCAGGTCAGATATCGTTACCCGTTCCTTGCAAATGTCTGTCTCCGTCCTCAAATGGGTAAATATATTTGTTCACAAGCAATGCTATTATGATTCCTATAAAAGTATCCATCGTCCTGTCTAGAGCATATAGAAAAGGCGACTTCTCGCCAACCCCGATTACGATAGCAAGAACCACTATACTTGATATGACTGATGCGCCGCTTTTATTGAACAAGTTGCACAGATATATTACTGTGAAAATACCCAGTCCTGCTACTATGGCATCTGTATGCAACAACATCAAATGGTTTTTTATCAACGAAAACACCAAACCCACAATGCCTCCAAGAAGTGTCCCGACGAGCCTATCCACTCCCTTTTGGTAAGAATAATGTACCGTCTCCTTCATGCAAATAATGGCAGCCGAGCAAGCAAACTGGGGATTCGGCTTACCTATAAGTTCAAATAGTAGTACACAAAAACATACGGAAAGCGCGGTTTTGGTATTTCTTAGACCTGGTTTAGGTAATTTAAATTCGTTCATTAATGGCATAAAACTTGTCACCACCTCTCTCCGTCTCCCCTCAAATCAAGACACAATAGATACCGTTCGGATATACATATCGCAATTGCTATGGGTTCCTTCTTCAACAAACTCTATCATTTCTCAACTGCTTCGGCAATACCATTATGGCCCCAGAAAAAACGGCTGGGCGGTCCACAAAGGGCCTCTCAGCCTGTTCTCATTCACTTCCTGCATGCCATAAAAGAACCGTCCCCATCGCAGACCCTGATCGCGCTTAGTTGACGAATATTTTATGCGTGTTATCATATAATCAATAAAGGACAATAAAGGAGTTGCCGCTTTTGGGTAGGCGGCTAGTCCTTAAATCAGGTCAGACCGCCTGCATAAATAAGGCGGTCTTGTTATGTTCTATGTATCAAAC
>JAAYWY010000201.1 GCA_012516165.1 Bacillota bacterium | reverse complement strand
GGATGACGGACTCGATACTGACCATTCATTTGCTTAACCAAAAGTTCGGAATCGCTGTAAATTGACACATCTTTGGCACCAATTCGCGCTGCTTCCTGTAGTCCTTTAAGCAGAGCTTTGTATTCGGCCACGTTGTTGGTGACTTCACCAATGTATTCGCTTACTTCCGCCAGCACCGTCCCAGATACATCGGCTATTACCACACCTATGCCTGCTGGCCCTGGGTTGCCACGAGAAGCGCCGTCGATATGAAGGATGAGTTTCATTTTACTCCTCACTCCTTGTGGTCAGAGGCGGGGCAATGTAAGCCTGTACGGTTACTCCGTGGTCCGCCAATTTGGTAGCCAAATAGTCAGCCAACTTAATTACTACCGGATTTTCCGTACCGGCATGGCCAGCATCCACAACAGATAGACCCAGAAGATTTGCTTCTTGGGCATCATGATATTTTACGTCACCAGTCACCAGGCCATCGGCTCCAACAAAGTGCGCGCGGCTCACAAATGATGAACCACTGCCACCGAGGACAGCCACTTTTTGGACAGGCTTATTTTCATCACCAACAACAGTTACAAAAGAAATATCAAGCGCCTTCTTTACCTTGTGGGTAAACTCAGTTAAGGGCATACTTTGCGGCAACGCTCCCACACGCCCCAAGCCATAAATCTGACCTTTACGGGCCAGAGGATAGATATCATATGCCACTTCTTCATAAGGATGAGCAGCTAGCATCCGACTAATGGCTCGTCCTAGACGTTCTTCCGGCACAATAGTTTCCAATCGCAGCTCATCTACATATTCGAGCACTCCTGGCTGACCTATGTAAGGTTTAGTACCTCTCAAAGGCAAAAATGTACCTTGCCCAGCCGTCTGGAAAGTACAATGACTATAGTTTCCAATCCAACCGGCCCCAGCCGCTGCTAGTGCTTGCCGGACATTCTCCACATGGGACGGAGGAACAAAGGTAACCAGTTTATATAACTTTTGTTCTGCACCCGGAACTAAAACCTCAGTACCCTTAAGTTTCAGTAACTGCGCCAAAACCTCGGAGGTTCCACAAGGAGCACTATCTAAGTTAGTGTGGGCCGAGTAGACACCAATTTTTGCTTCTAAAAATTGAGCTACCAATTTCTCGGCTGGTACATCTAGACGCAAATGTTTGAGCGGCCGAAATAGTAGTGGATGATGAGTCACAAGAAGCTCGGCTCCAAGCTCTCGCGCCTGAACTAATGCTGCCGGGGAAGGATCTAAGGCCACCAGCACCTTGGTCACTTCAGCCCGGCTATCCCCCACTTGCCAACCCACATTATCCCAATCCTCGGCCAAACGTTTAGGAGCTAGTTCTTCAATTAAGCTTGTCACATAACTGGCTTTCACTGCCATACAGTATCTCCCTCCAAGCATGGATTCTTTGGGCTGCCAATTGTCGACGCACCTGAGCGGACCTGCCGGGAGAATGGCCTATCTTGGAGCGTATCTGTTCTTCCTGACTAATTTTTTGGGCCACATAAGCCGGTAGCCAAGGATCTGATTTAGCTACTAGGCACGGTCCGATTTCCATAAGTTCTGGGGAAAATAAAGGCATGGTACCTATCTTGACCGCCATAACCACGTAAAAACGTTGCTTTTCACGTACTAAATGCTCATCTATCAGCATCAGTCCCAATTGGCCGAGACGTCGGCGCAATTGGCCTGGATTGTGCATCGGCTGTAGTATAAACAGCTGGGTACAGGCAGCAACCTGCGGTGTCTCTTGTATAATAGCAGCTATGGTATCTGGCCCCAGCCCGGCAATAACTACTGTCGGTGCTTCCCCTGGAGCCAATACGGTTAACCCTGAACCTAATCGTAGCGATATTTTATGTTCTAGCCTAGCAGCCACCACGGCCTGTCGGGCTTTAGCTAGGCTGCCTGGACTTACATCGGAAGCAATAGCCTGATTCACCCGCCCCGATTGTACTAACCGTATGGGTAAATAGGCATGATCGGTGCCAATATCAGCCACTACCGCTCCCGGCGGCACCATTTGGGCTATTTGCTCCAGCCGAGGCGATAGTTTGGGAGTAAAAGAGAAAATAGAAGGCAGGGAAGTTCACCTGCCTTAATCCAAAAAGTCTTTTAGCTTCTTGCTGCGGCTGGGATGACGAAGTTTACGCAAGGCTTTGGCTTCAATCTGGCGGATACGCTCACGGGTGACACCAAAAATCTGCCCCACTTCTTCCAAGGTGCGAGCCCGCCCATCTTCAAGCCCAAAACGAAGCCGTAGTACTTTCTTCTCACGCGGTGTCAGAGTCTCTAACACTTCTTCTAATTGCTCTCTTAAAAGCGAGAAAGAAGCGGCATCGGCCGGTGAAGGTGCCTCTTGATCCTCGATGAAGTCCCCTAAATGGCTATCTTCTTCTTCTCCGATAGGAGTCTCTAGGGAAACCGGTTCTTGGGCTATTTTCATGATTTCCCGTACTCGATCCACGCTAATTCCCATCTCTTCTGCAATCTCTTCCGGCAAGGGATCACGTCCCAGCTCTTGCAGAAGCTGTCGTTGTACCCGCACTAGACGGTTAATGGTTTCTACCATGTGCACCGGTATACGGATAGTCCGAGCCTGGTCAGCAATGGCACGGGTAATAGCTTGCCTAATCCACCAGGTAGCATAAGTGCTAAACTTAAAGCCCTTGCGGTAGTCAAATTTTTCCACAGCCTTTAAGAGCCCCAAGTTACCTTCCTGAATTAAATCCAAAAATAGCATACCCCGGCCCACATAGCGTTTGGCAATACTTACCACTAAGCGTAAGTTAGCTTCGGCAAGACGCCGTCTGGCCTCCATATCGCCAGCCTCTATGCGCTCAGCCAACTCTACTTCTTCCTCAGCCGTGAGCAGTGGTACTCGGCCGATTTCTTTCAGATACATCCGAACTGGGTCATCAATAGCAACACCCTCTGGTACCGATAGGTCAACTTCTTCAGGTTCTTCTTCTACCAGGGGTTCGACATTGCCGCCTTCGTCGGTTACTTCTATCCCTGCTTCTGCCAAAATACCATAGACACGATCAATCTGCTCTGGATCTAATTCTATGTTTTGTAGAGCGTCCATAATCTCTGTATACGAAAGAGTACCGGTTTTCTTACCCTTTTTTATAAGTTCGGGCAGACCTTCGATGTTTGGTAGATTATTGCTTTTCGGCATGTCTCGTCCCACCCTCCTGCCAGCCATAAATGGAATTTAATCCTTGGCCTGGTTTTTTGAGCAAATCTTCCTGGCGGTGTAATTCGGCCAGTCTACGTATTAAATTCACGCTTTCTTCGTTTTTCCCTGCTCTTTTTAATGAATTAATTTCGCGCTTGAGGATTTGGATTTGTCGTTGGACCCAAAGCAGGTGCAAAAACCGCGTATAATCTGCTACTAACTCGGTGGTCTCGCCTACTGGTGGCGGTTTAACCGCCAATTGAGCTAGAATATTACGGGTGTCTTGATCGGGCATCATATTAGCTAACTCAGGCACAGAAAAGCCGCTGCTGTTAAGGTCAAACAATGCTAACATGGTTTTTAGCACTGTCGCCTGAGGTAACTGGCTCAAACAATCTATAGGAACGCTGGCAGCAATGAGCGGCCTTATTTCTGGGTTAGCCAGAAACAGACTGCTTAACCCCATCAACGCATCTGTTTCTGCTTGACGTGTCGCCGGGAGTAACGACGGTCTAGCTTTAGTCGTGATCGTTGGTTTTCGGAACCCTGCTTGCCCCTTTTCCTCTATTTGCTGCTTAATTTCAGCCCGCAGCGCTTCCTGGCTTAAGCCCAGTTTTTCGGCCACCTTTTTGGTATACTCTTCCCGTTCCACCAGGTTTTCTATACCTGCTAAATGAGGAACCATTGCTTTGGCAACGGCTAATCTGCCTTCTAATGTCCCGATATCATGTTTTTGGGTTAATTGGCGGAAAAAGTATACCGGCAATGGCACCGCTTGCTCCACTAATGCCTTAAATGCCTCCGCCCCATG
>JAAYWY010000200.1 GCA_012516165.1 Bacillota bacterium | reverse complement strand
GAGGAACACTAGGTCTTCTTCTACTGCTCCTATGTTTGTTGGCGAAGGAAGTGTCGGTAGACGGCGGTAGGCCAGAGCCAATACCCTGAGTGCCTGCTGGGCTAGGAAGGTGTTTTGCTTTTTAATTTCTTCTGCTAGTTCGGGGGTTAACGCTACTTCCTGGCCGTCCAAAAGCAGGTATTTGGAGCGGCTCAGGACAATATCCGGAGCACCTTTTGTCAACACTAGAAAACCATCATCTGGGGCGGGATGAATAGTGCTCATGAGCTTGCGGCGCGAATCAAATGGAACTTCGGCTACCCGTGGAAGCTGTTGCTTAAGGTTATCGGGGCTAAAACCGCCCTTGGCGGCTAGGCCCAGCAGGGCGCCTTCGGTAGGATCACCCACTAGCTCAACTTGACCGTCAATGTCCTTGACTTTGGCATCGTTGCATAAAGCAGCAGCCATTAAGGTAAGCTTTAGCTCAGGGACGCTGCCAGCGTCGATTGGTTGCTCCTCTAGTGTAATACTGCCGTCGCCGGTATAAGCCGAGCCGGATACTTGATACATCTTTCCGCCGGACCACAGGGCAACGGCGGCCATTTTGTTTTGGGTCAATGTTCCTGTCTTGTCAGTACAGTTTACAGTGGTGGATCCTAAAGTCTCCACTGCATGCAGCTTCTTGACAATGGCGTTTTTGGTCACCATTCGTTGCATGCCTAGGGCTAGCACAATGGTGACTACTGCTGGTAGCCCCTCCGGAATAGCGGCTACAGCCAAGCTTACGGCTACTAGGAACATCTCCAGCAGGTAAGTCCCGGTATGCTCGCCTTTAATAATACCGGTTAAAAAGACAATGGCGCAAATAGCTAAGGTGACGGTACCTAATACCTTGCCCAAAGCGTTAAGACGATCTTGCAGCGGTGTGCTCATTTCCTCGGCATTAGCTAACAGACCGGCAATACGGCCCATTTCTGTATTCATGCCGGTGGCTACAGCTATACCTTGCCCCCGGCCGTAGACCACGGTAGTTCCCATGTAGGCCATGTTTACCCGATCAGCTAAGGGGACTTTTTCAGCCAGAACGGACTTAGCGTCTTTTTCCACTGGGACTGATTCACCAGTAAGGGGAGCTTCATCCACTTTGAGGCTGGCTGTTTCAGTAAGGCGTAGATCGCACGGTAGTACAGTGCCAGTTTCCAACACAACTATATCGCCGGGGACAATCTCTTTGGCGGGGATAGTCATAGTTTGGCCATCTCTTATCACTATCGCCTGCGGAGCGGCCATTTGCTTCAGGGCTTTCAGGGCTTTTTCGGCCCGCCCTTCTTGAACTAAGCCTAGGATAGCATTAACCACAACAATGAGAAAAATTAGCAGGGCGTCAGTGCGCTCACCAAGAGCAAAAGAAACAGCACCAGCCGCCAGCAAAATAAGCACAAGAAAATCTTGAAACTGAGCCAGTACCTTACGCCACAGCGGTACCCCTTCTTCACCTTTGAGTTCGTTTGGCCCATATTGCTGGTAACGCGAAGAGGCCTCTTTAGCCGTTAAACCTTGCTCTAGGTTTGTTTTTAGCTCGGTAGCTACTTTGACTGGAGACAAGGAATGCCAGGATTGCAACGAATACCCTCCTTTTATGCCAAACCATTCGCCTGGTTTTTAAGCTTGTCTGCTACTTCCCGTCGCTTTTTTTGAGCACGACGGAAAGTAGCAGCTGGTTTTATAAATTTATGCGAAAATAAAAGAGTAAATCAACAGGAATACTGTCTGGCAAATAGCTACAACAATACCATTTCTGATCATAGATTTAACATTTTTCGATTCGGCAAAACCCATAGAACTGAACATGTTAGCACCTGGATAAATAAAGTTGGTTACGCGGGTGGCCACCACTAGGGCCACTGCCCAGGCAGTCATAGAAACATTGTATTGGGTCAGCAGTGGGAGGAACATCTCGTGCAGTGTTTTAAGTTCACCTACCACGGCACCGGAGATACCAAAGGCACCGGTAAGGCCACCAAGAAGGACAATGGCTGGCCGACCGCCTACGGCCACTAGCGGCTTAAACAGCTCTGCCAAGGCAGAAAACCCGCCAGCTTCAGTGATGAAATTGATAAAAGGCTCCAGTAAGATGAACAGTAAAAAGAGACCAACGTTGCCTGCCATACCTTTCACAATAAGCTGTAAAATGCGGTTAAAGCTAACGCCGCCGACAAGGCCTGTAATCAAAGCCAACCCTAACATAACCACGATAACGTAGGAAGTACCTGCTTTAATCATGATGCCGTAGACCATGGCCAGTAAGAACAAAATAGCAAAGGTTATGGTAGCCCGTTGACTCTGGGGAGTAGGCTTAAAGGAAGTGATATCAGCCTGAACGGGGTATTTTTCCTTGTCCTTGGTATCACGTTGAATTTTCTGTAGCATAAACCAGGTGGGGACTAAAGTAATAAGGGCTACAGGAATACCCACTTTAAGTAGCATGGTGCCGTAAGACAAATTGGTAAAGCCTAGCAGAGCCACTACCGGTGGGGTGAAAGGCCCTAAGATGAGGGCTGTTTCTCCTACAGCCTGAAAGATAACCCCGACTACGCTGGGTGATAGACCCACAGCAGCAGCAATGGGTAACACAATGGGGGCAATGATAGCGTTACCCCCGGCCATGGTGCCCAGTAGACCGACTACCACCATACAGGCTATCATAATACCCAGCATGGCTTTTTGCTCGGTATCCACACCAATGCCGTAAATAATTTTGTGAACCATGGTGTGGGCCACCTTGGTTTCGGTGAGCACTTCACCTAGGCCGCGGCCTAACATGATGATTAAACCCACTAAGGCCAGGAATGACCCCATGGCTTTAGCTATAACATCGCCAAAAGACACTAAGGTTTGATGAGTTAGCACAGCTCCGATTAGAACACAAATTACTGTGGCCGGTAGTGGTTCCCAGTCGCGAAAGACAAGCACAATATAAACAATAAGCGGCAAAAGACCCAATAATCCTAGCCAAATGTTAGGTGTATCAGTTGCCACACATATTCCTCCTGTTTGTAATCTTAGTTTTTATCACATAATACCCACAATAACTTAGAAAGAAGAAATAGGCCCTACTTGCGAAGTACACGTCCACCGGTCTGGCCGGTCAACCGGCCGTCAGTTACTACTGCTTGTCCATTGACCAATACGTGGTTAATGCCGGTAGCGTATTGATGGGGATTAATAAAATCAGCTTTATCGGCAACTTGTGCAGGATCAAAAATAGTAAGGTCTGCGAACATACCGGGTTTAATGAAGCCGCGATCTTTTAGGCCGAGTCTGGTAGCTGGTAGCCCTGTCATTTTGTAGATAGCGGTTTCTAAGGACAGTATCCCCTGTTCCCGGACAAAGTGCCCCAGGACGCGGGGAAAAGTACCATAAGAACGGGGATGAGTAAATAGTTTGCTGTCTTTTGTGGCACT
>JAAYWY010000199.1 GCA_012516165.1 Bacillota bacterium | reverse complement strand
GGTCGTTATTTTTGTGTCTATGGGATATAGTTGGCACCAATGTTGCATGATATTAAAGGGAGAGCCTGCCAGAGCTTTTTAGGGTGCAGGCAATAATACCAGAAGGGGTGCAAAAGATGGATTTTCGGTTAAGTGAAGATCTAGAGTTATGGCGTAAGACAGTACGTGAGTTTACTGAGAACGAAGTGGCACCGCATGATGAAGAGATGGACCGAGCCAATGATTTACCGTGGGATATTATCCGGAAGATGAGCGATGCAGGTATATTTAGTATCCCCTTTTCTGAAGAGTATGGGGGATCTAACATGGGATCATTGGCAGCCGCCATTACCATTGAAGAGTTGGCCCGCGGTTCAGCTAGTGTTGCTTTAACGTTGGATGCTCACTGGCTGGCAACTGATCCTATCTATGTGTTTGGTACTGAAGAACAAAAGAAAAAATATTTGCCTGATCTAGTTTCCGGTAAAAAGTTAGCAGCATTTGCTCTTACTGAGCCGGGAGCTGGTTCTGATGCTGCTGGCATTGTGAGCACAGCTGTTCGCGATGGGGATTATTGGGTACTAAATGGAACCAAGGCATGGATCACCAATGGTGGTGCTGCTGAGGTATATCTGATTGCCGTCAAAACGGACAAGACGAAAGGGGCACGGGGTATCTCTACGTTTATTGTGGAAAAAGGTACCCCAGGATTTAGTATCGGTAAGAAAGAAGACAAAATGGGTTGCCGCGGTTCGGTAACCACCGAGCTAATTTTGGATAATTGCCGCCTCCCGGCTACCAGTATGGTAGGACAAGAAGGCGAAGGCTTCAAGATAGCCATGGTAGCTCTTGACTTCGGTCGCGCTTGTGTTGGTGCTATGGGTGTAGGTACAGCTCAGTCGGCCATGGAAAAGGCAGCTCGCTACGCCAATCAGCGGCAAGCTTTTGGTGGACCGCTAGCTAAAATACAGGCTATCCAGTTTAAAATTGCTGACATGGTTATGGGGATTGAGGCAGCGCGCTATTTAGTATACCATGCTGCTTGGCTAAGAGATCAAGGAAAGCGCTATTCTAAAGAAGCAGCCATGGCCAAGGTGTTTGCTGCCGATGTAGCTATGCGTGCCTGCCGAGAAGGCATTCAGATTTTTGGCGGCAATGGTTACTCGCGCGACTATCCATTGGAACGGTATCTGCGCGATGCCAAACTCCTAGAAATCGGAGAAGGAGCATCGGAAGTACTGCGTATGGTTATCGGTACGTCTACACTCAAAGAATTTGCGTAATATTGGGGTGGACCTATTGCATATTGTAGTTTGTATTAAACAAGTGCCCAAGACATTGGATGTACGTGTCGACCCGGTTACCCACAATCTTATTCGTCAAGGTATGGAAAGTATCATCAATATGTTTGATGAAAATGCCTTGGAAGAGGCCCTATTGTTACGGGAGAAGTTTGGTGGCAAAGTCAGTGTGATCAGTATGGGTCCTCCGCAAGTGCGTGAAGCGTTGCGAAAGGCACTGGCTATGGGGGCCGATGAGGCCTATCTACTTTGTGATCGAGCTCTAGGTGGAGCTGACGTGTTAGCCACAGCCTATACCTTGGCTCAGGGGATTAAAAAACTGCAGCCGGTGGACTTGATCTTGTGCGGGCGCCATGCGGTGGATGCTGATACAGGTCAAGTTGGTCCGGAGTTAGCGGAACGTCTGGGGTGGCCTCAAGTAACGCTGGTTAAAAGGTTAGAGTGTGATGGTAATAAGATCACTGCCTGGCGAGAATGCGAAGAAGGAACAGCTGTTTGGGAACTGCCGCTACCGGCAGTTGTGACCGTGGGTAAAGAAATTAACAAGCCTCGATACCCAACACCAATCGGTATTATTCGATCTGGCAAAAAACCTATCACTGTTTGGGAAGCCAAGGACTTAGATGTAGATGAAGATAAGATTGGTTTAGCCGGTTCGCCCACCAGGGTAACACGTCTGTTTTCTCCGGAAAGAACCTCCCATGTGGAAATGCTTACTGGTAAGGCCGAAGAAGTGGCACGGCTACTGGTGGCCAAACTAGAAGAGCACAAAATTCAGTTGTAGGGAGGATAGATTCATGCATGATATTTGGGTAGTTACTGAATTGGTGGGTAAAGACTTAGCCCCTGTTAGTCTACAACTATTAGGGCAAGCTCGCCAGTTGGCAGACCAAACCGGTGACAAGGTGATAGCAGTGGCTATGGGGCATGAAATAATGCCTATGGCCCAAGAGCTAATAGAGCACGGGGCTGATGAGGTCTTAGTTGCCGATCACCCGGAATTGACTTATTATCGGACGCTGCCTTATGCTCGTATATTGGGAGAGTTGATCCAGGAGAAAAAACCAAATGTGGTGCTTATGGGAGCTACTAGCCAAGGCCGGGACTTGGCACCCAGGGTAGCTGCACGAATACAAACAGGCCTCACGGCTGATTGTCTGGAGCTGAGTATTAATAAAGATGGGCTTTTGGTGCAAACTAAGCCTTCATATGGGGACAATGTCATGGTGGACATTGTTATTCCCGAGCACAGACCACAAATGGCTACTGTGCGGCCTAATGTATTTCCTCAGCCGGAGAGGATATGTGGCCGTAAGGGAAAAGTTACATCAGTACCAGTTTCTTTGCAGCCTGATGACCTTAAGACAGTGGTCAAGGAAATCATTGCCGAAGAACAGCAAGCATCTCGTTTGGAAGAAGCCGATGTAGTAGTTTGTGGTGGACGCGGTATGGGTTCCAAAGAGAACTTTGAGCAACTGTATGCTTTGGCCGATGCCTTAGGTGGAGTTGTGGGGGCTACTCGTCCGCCAGCTGATGAAGGTTGGATCGACCCTGCTTTCCAAATAGGTCAAAGTGGGAAGATGGTAGCACCTAAGCTGTTTATTGCTTGTGGTGTATCCGGTGCTGTCCAATTTACAGTTGGTATGGAAAAATCTAAGATTGTAGTGGCCATAAACAAAGATGCCAGCGCCCCTATTTTCAATTTTGCCACCTATGGTATTGTGGGTGATACTAGAGAGATTATCCCGGCCCTGTTACAGGAAATTACTACAGCCAAAGAAAGCAAAACCGGAAGCAGAAAGGAGTGCAATTAAATGAAGAAATCTAAGGAGATAGCATTGGATGCAGCTTTGGATCACATCAAAGATGGCATGACTATCATGATTGGGGGATTTCTCGGCCAAAATGCACCGCTGGCTTGCATTGATAAGTTAGTGGAACGTGGGGTAAAGGATCTGACCTTAATTACAGCTGTGAACTCGTATGTTGGCGGTGGTTTTGGTATCGGAAAACTGTTTGAGAATCACCAGATCAAAAAGTACATCGGATCTCACGTTGGCACATGTCCAGCAGCCACAGAACAATACAAAAATGGCGAACTAGAAGTTGAGTATTACCCCCAGGGCACAGTGATTGAAAAGATCAGAGCCGGTGGAGCTGGATTAGGCGGAGTTCTTACACCAGTCGGTGTGGGAACATTAATGGAAGAAGGCAAACAAAAAGTAGTTATCGATGGCAAGACTTATTTAGTGGAGACAGCTCTTAAGGCTGATGTGGCTATTATCAGGGGCTACAAGGCGGATAAGGTTGGGAATATCCTCTATCGTGGTACGCCTAATACGAACCCGGTCATGCCTCTAGCAGCTGACTATGTTATTGCTGAAGTAGATTACGTGGTAGAGCCAGGCGAAATTGCGCCCGATCGTGTAGGGACACCTGGCATTTTAATCGATGCAGTGGTCATGGGTTATGGCGAAGAAAAGACACGGGAAATCTTTAGAAACATTTGGATTCGTGATAAGAAATTGGCGTAGGGGAGGATAAAGAAGATGAAGCCTCGTGAACTTATTGCCCGGCGGGCAGCTCAGGAGTTTAAAGATGGTTATGTCATGAACTTAGGCTTTGGAATCCCTGTTCTGGCAGCATCTTATATTCCCGAAGGGGTCAATGTGATCCTTCAGGCGGAAAATGGAATTTTCGAATTTGAAACGGTGACAAAAATAGGTGAGGAAGATCCCTATATTGCTGATGCAGCTTGCCAACCTAGCCGGATTCTTCCCGGTGGCTGCACTGTGGATCTAGCCATGTCGTTTGCGATAATCAGAGGCGGCCACGTCGATGCTACTATTTTGGGTGCCTTAGAAGTAGACCAGGAAGGCAACATTGCCAACTGGGCTTTACCCGCTGGGCCAAATAGATGGGTACCTGGTATGGGTGGAGCGATGGACCTTTTGGT
>JAAYWY010000198.1 GCA_012516165.1 Bacillota bacterium | reverse complement strand
TTCGTAAGCAGTGTAAGGGGTAAGTAATCCAGCCATATCCTTAATACAGATGGAATCCACGCCAAGCTTAGTTAATTCTTTGGCAATCTTGACGTAAAGCGGGATATCATGTACTGGGCTGATGGTATAGACAACGGTGCCCTGGGCGTGGGCACCGGCTTCTTTGGTGGCCCGAATTGCGGTTTGCATATTGCGGACATCGTTTAAAGCATCGAAGATACGCACTATGTCGATGCCGCCTTTTACCATGGCCTTAACAAATTCTTCCACTACATCGTCGGGGTAATTGCGGTAACCAAGTACGTTTTGTCCCCGCAGTAACATTTGTAGTTTGCTGTTTTTAATCTTTTTTCTTATGGTCCATAAGCGTTCCCAAGGGTCTTCGTTGAGAAAGCGCATACAGGTATCAAACGTAGCGCCGCCCCACATTTCTAGCGAGTAGTAGCCGACAGAATCCAGCTTGTCCAGGATCGGCACCATGTCTTCGGTCTTCATGCGAGTGGCAAACAAACTTTGATGGGCATCTCTGAGCGATGTATCGCACAGTTTAGGCGCGTGTTTGGCCATAGTAAATTCCTCCTTATCCTCGAACCTTAGGTTTAACAGAACTTTCATTACTGTATTTCTGCATACAGTATACAATTCCTTCTTTCCCTGCTGTTTTCTTTGCTACTTTTTTAGCGATTAGGCCGGGGGGCCAAAACAGCTGTCACCTTAAGCGGTCGGCCGTGACGGCTTAGGCCCAGTTGAACCTTGTCCCCAACTTTAAGACGAGTTAAAGCAGCGGTGAATTCACTCATCGTACGAATACTCTGGCTGCCAACTCGGGTGATAACGTCGCCGGGCTTGATCCCTGCTATGTCTGCTGGACTACCTCGATACACATCTAAGGCCACAACGCCTTCTTTTTCGGGCAAATCAAAATAGGCACTAACCTCGCGGTTGATAGCAGCAGCATAAATGCCGAGCCACGGTCGCCGTACCTGGCCGTAAGCCAAAATTTCTTCCACTATAGGTCGAGCCTGGCTGATAGGAATAGCAAAGCCCATCCCCTCTGCTGCTTGGGCTTTGGCTGAGTTAATGGCTATGACTTCCCCTTTGGCATTCACTAGCGGTCCCCCGCTGTTGCCAGGGTTAATGGGGGCATCGGTCTGAATAAGATTTTCTAGGATCTTGCCATCATCTGTTTCGATGGTACGGTTAAGGGCACTTATAATACCAGCGGTAACACTGCGCTGAAATTCTAACCCCAAGGGGTTGCCAATGGCTACAGCCAGCTCGCCCACACGCAAGGCATCGGAATCGCCAAATAGAGCAGGCGTAAGTCCCGTGGCTTTTACTTTCACTACAGCCAAATCCATACTGGGATCGGTACCCACCACCTCGCCTGTTAGCTGACGGCCATCCGCTAAGGTGACAATGATAGTGCTAGCCCCAGCAACTACATGGTCATTGGTAAGGATATAGCCAGCGGGATCAAAGATGACCCCTGAGCCCACTCCACCTTTCTCCACTGTTCCATAAAACCAGTCGTAAGCTCGCTCACGGGTAGCAATTCCCACCACCGTCGGCCCTACACGCTCAGCAATGGCACTGATGGTAGCATAGGGATGAAGGGATGTGGTTTCGCCTATGCTCGGCGTCGGCTCTACCGGCAGGGGCACGCTTTGCGGTGCCTGCAGGAGCTGTCCAGAACGGCTGCCGCCGGAACGCAGGGCGAAACCGGCCAAAAATGCTCCAGTCAACAATAACACAAATAGAGGTATTTGCCAACGTTGTCGAAATTTAGATCCATTCATTAAATCTCCTCCTCGGTGGATTACAACATGTATTAGTAACAGTATCTCCGCCGAAGGAGGAAAACTTTCGGGGTCAGGTGTTAACTAATCATACTAACTCTGGTAGATGGTCGTTTATTGTGTTCCACAACATAAAATAAAGAAGGCGGCCAAAATGCCGCCCTCTTATAAAGTCCCGCTATGTGAACTGCGCCTCCCTTCGCTTCTTCCTGAAAGGGGCTTTCTGGGCTAAGCGAAGTTGTGGTTTCCTGCTTCAGGGTAACATGGTAACCTGCGCAGGTTAGCTCCACAGGCGTAATATTCCGTGGTTCCCACGGTGGGGGAACTTAAATTCCTTTGGCCTGTACGATGTCTTTGACCTTCATGAGCCGGGTCAGGTTGGCTCGCTCGTTTTCGTCTAGTTTCATGGTGATATAGCGAACCGTTCGTTGCAGCTCGGGAATCATGACATACTCTAAGGCATTAACCCGGCGGCGGGTCCGTTCGATTTCGTCGGCCAATAAATTCACTGCTTTTTCCACCTCAGCCAGTTCCAACAGGCGTGGTAGAAGCTCTGATAAGGTGCTGATGGAATCGTCCAGCTCACCTGACGTTTCGGCAAAACCATAGGGATAAATACTGGCACTGGTTTCGCCTACCTGCTTCCACTTGAGCTTGGGTGTGTGCACACTCATGATGTTTTGTGTTCCTAATTCTATCTCCAGCTGCACCTGGGGAAACATGATGGCCTCTTCCACTGCCTCCGCCGACATGACGGCCCGGGCAATCATAAACTTTTGGAAGGAACGTGCCAAACGCTCTTCTACTTCTTCCCGCAGTTCTTTGTTCCTGCGCACCAAAATCATAAATTGGCGCATGAGCTCATCCCGTTTGTCCTTCAGTAGTTTATGGCCGCGGACTGCCATGGCCAGCCGCTGCTTGAGGCGGTTCAGTTCCATGCGGGTAGGATTCACCCTAATTTCCATGGGCTACTCCTCCCTTTGCGGGGGTAGATATTTATCGAGGTATTCGTCGCGAATACGTTTGAGCTCGCTGCGCGGCAGCATGGATAGAAGCTCCCAGCCCAGATCCAGCGTCTGGATAATGGTTCGGTCTTCTTCTTCACCCTGCCGGACATAACGATTCTCAAACTCATCGGCGAACTTGGAGAAAACTTTATCTGTCTCTGACAGCGCTGCTTCACCCAAAATGGCCGCCAGCTCTTTGGCTTCCTTGCCGCGCGCATAGGCTGCATAAAGCTGGTTCATGGTATCGGCGTGGTCTTCTCTGGTCTTGCCTTTACCAATACCTTTGTCCTTTAAGCGTGACAGCGACGGCAAGACGTCGATGGGCGGGTAAATGCCCTTCCGGTGCAGATCACGGCTTAAGATGATCTGTCCTTCGGTGATATATCCGGTGAGGTCCGGGATGGGGTGTGTCTTGTCGTCTTCAGGCATGGTAAGGATCGGCACCTGAGTCACCGAACCTTTGGCCCCTTTGATTCTGCCGGCCCGCTCATAAATACTGGCCAGGTCAGTATACAGGTAACCAGGATAGCCCCGGCGACCAGGCACTTCTTTACGGGCAGCCGATATCTCACGCAAAGCCTCGGCATAGTTGGTCATGTCGGTGAGAATAACCAGCACGTGCATATCTTTTTCGTAGGCCAGATACTCAGCAGCCGTGAGCGCCATCCGAGGAGTGGCAATACGCTCAATGGCTGGGTCGTCGGCCAGGTTCATAAACAGCACTGCCCGCTCTATAGCGCCGGTACGTCTAAAGTCGGAGATGAAGAAATCGGCTTCTTCAAACGTAATACCCATAGCGGCGAACACTACCGCGAACTTAGTTTCGGTCCCCAGCACCTTAGCCTGGCGGGCGATCTGAGCTGCCAGCCGGGCATGGGGAAGACCAGAAGCCGAGAACACCGGCAGTTTCTGACCGCGCACCATGGTGTTAAGACCGTCGATGGCCGAGATTCCTGTTTGAATGAACTCGGACGGATAGTCCCGGGCGGTGGGATTTATGGGATAGCCGTTAATATCCAGCCGCGCTTCGGGAATTATGCGCGGTCCGTCGTCACGAGGGCGACCTAAGCCGTCGAACACCCGGCCTAATATATCTAGTGATACACCAAGCTCTAGGCCCCGGCCGAGGAAACGGACCTTGGCAGACTCTAAGTTGATGCCGGAAGTTCCTTCAAATACCTGCACCAGAGCAGTGTCTCCCGAAACTTCTAACACCTGACCACGGCGGGTGCTGCCATCCATGAGCTCAATTTCCACCAGCTCATCGTATTTTACGCCGGCTACTTGCTGAACCAACATCAAAGGACCGGCTATATCGGCAATAGTACGGTATTCTTTAGGCAACCTCCTCACCTCCCGCCGCTGTAACCTTTGCTACTTGTGCTTTGATTTCTGCTTCGATTTCGTCGAACACATTAAGTTCCTGCTCCAGCGTGTACTTAGCCCTGGCAATACGCTCCCTTACTGGTAGGGCCAGCAGCTCATCTAGATCAGCATCTTTTTCCAAAGCCCGCTGACATTCTTGGTAAAGCAGCATGATGAGTTTCATCATTCGTTTTTGCTTTTCCAGGGAACAGTAAGTGTCCACCTCGTGGAAAGCATTCTGCAGCAAAAAGTCTTCACGGATAGACTTGGCTGTTTCCAAAATCAGACGTTCACGCGGTGACAGAGCATCCACGCCTACCAGCCGAACAATTTCTTGCAGCTCAGACTCTTCCTGCAACAGGCGCATGGAATCGGTCCGCATGTCGATCCACTCGTCACCTAAGGTCTTACGGAGGTAATCATCGATATTGTCTAGGTAAAGAGAATAACTAAGGAGCCAGTTAATAGCAGGGAAGTGACGTGCATAGGCCAAGGAAGCATCCAAACTCCAGAAAACCTTAACAATGCGCAGCGTTGCCTGGGTAACCGGTTCCGACAAGTCGCCGCCCGGTGGCGAAACTGCACCCACCGCTGTTAAGGCCCCTACCCGTTGGTCTGCACCAAGGCAGGTTACACGTCCGGCTCGTTCGTAGACCTCGGCTAGCCGGGAACCTAAATAGGCGGGGTAACCTTCTTCGCCCGGCATTTCTTCCAAGCGGCCGGACATCTCGCGCAGGGCCTCTGCCCACCGCGAAGTGGAATCGGCCATCAAGGCTACACTGTAACCCATGTCGCGGAAATACTCTGCAATGGGGATACCGGTATAAATAGATGCTTCCCGCGCTGCCACCGGCATGTTGGAGGTATTGGCGATGAGCACCGTGCGTTTCATAAG
>JAAYWY010000025.1 GCA_012516165.1 Bacillota bacterium | reverse complement strand
TTTTGGCTTCGCAGCGGCGGCACAGTTCGCTGTCGCGCGAATCGCCGATATAGCCCGGCTGCCCTGTCTGCATGATTTCGTCAAACAACGAGTCGCGGGCAGCAGAAGAAAAACGGGCTCCGGCATATTGTCCGGTAGCACCCAGCCGCATATACTGGCGGTCGATTATGCTCACGTCCAGCTCCAGCACAGCTGCAATGGCCTCGGCCACGTTTTGGACGGTGTCCGAAATAGCACTAAGCTCTAACATGTTCCACCCTCCTGGTGGTTCCCTTATATGTTTATTATATCATGTTCTTCGCAAGTTTGAGAGAAAAAGCGGTATCAGCATTAAATCAGGAGCTGTTAAGCTAAGGTGCTATTAAAAGGTTGGGGTTCTTGTTATTTTATTTGGTTCAAGGCCGCAGCGATAAAATCGCGGAACAGGGGATGAGCCCGGTTGGGCCGGGATTTTAGTTCGGGGTGAAACTGGGTACCGACAAACCAAGGATGGTCGGCCAGCTCGACGATTTCTACCAGCTTGCCGTCCGGGGACGTGCCCGCTACTTTTAGTCCGGCCGCTTCCAGCTGTTCGCGGTAGGCGTTGTTGTATTCATAGCGGTTACGGTGGCGTTCTTCCACTAACTTCTCGCCATAGGCAGCGTAGGCTTTGGTACCTGGTACCAGCTGGCAGGGGTACTTACCCCGGCGCATGCCGCCTTGGGCCGCTGTTTCTTGGTCATCTGCCAACAGGTGAATAACCGGATGGGGCGTATTGGGATCCATTTCCTGGCTGTTCGCTTCCTCAAGGCCAAGGACGTGGCGGGCAAATTCCACCACTGCCAGCTGCATACCCAAGCACAGTCCCAGATAGGGTATGCGCTGGTCGCGGGCATAGCGGGCAGCTTCCATTTTCCCTAATGTTCCCCGGTCGCCAAAGCCGCCCGGCACGACAATACCCTGAACACCAGCTAAAAGCTCCGCCGGGTCTTTTGTTTCCAGGTCTTCGGCGTTAACCCAGCGGATATTTACGCCCACGCCGCTCTCGATCCCGGCGTGATGGAGCGCTTCGGTCACGGACAAATAGGCATCGTGCAGCTGTACATATTTTCCTACCAGGGCCACTGTAACCTCCCAGGAGGGATGTGTAGCCTGGTAGACCAGGTCGGTCCATGCCTGTAGGTCCCGCTCATGGCAGTCCAGGTGCAGGCGCTCTACAACGATATCGTCCAGCCCTTCGGCGGCCAAAGCCAAGGGTACTTCGTATAAGCAGCCCACATCGGTGTTTTGAATGACGGCTCGTTTTTCGGTATCGCAAAATAGGGCGATCTTCTCGCGGACGCCGTCGGACAAGGGCCGCTCGGTGCGGCAGACAATGATATCCGGCTGAATTCCAATGCTCCTTAGCTCTTTAACACTATGCTGGGTAGGTTTGGTCTTAAGTTCACCCGCAGCGCCAATGTAAGGCACCAGGGTAACGTGGATATAAAGGACATCATGACGCCCCACATCGCTCTTTAACTGCCGGATGGCTTCTAGAAACGGCAGGCTCTCGATATCACCCACTGTGCCGCCAATTTCGCAAATTATGACATCGGCACCGCTCTCCTCGGCGAGCAAGTGAAGGCGATTTTTTATCTCGTTGGTAATATGAGGAATTACCTGAACAGTACCACCGAGAAAATCGCCCCGCCGCTCTTTTTGGATGACGGTGCCGTAAATCTTGCCGGTTGTCACATTGCTGAGCCGGGTGAGATTCTGATCGAGGAAGCGCTCGTAATGACCTAAATCTAAGTCGCACTCGGCGCCGTCGTCAAGAACAAAGACCTCACCATGTTGGTAAGGGCTCATGGTGCCAGGATCCATGTTGATATAGGGGTCGAATTTGAGCATGGAGACTTTGACTCCTCTGCTCTTGAGTAACCTCCCCAGGGAGGCCGCTGTGATACCCTTACCCAGGGAAGATACCACACCACCGGTTACAAAAATAAACTTTGCCACCCTGCTCTGTCCTCCTTTAAGTAGGCCGCTAGGCTAGGCCTGTCCAAAAAAAAAGTTCTAGCGCAAGCACTAGAATAGCGCATGACTTCTAGTATTATTAATAAACCACTTTCCCATTCTACTTAAGCACGCCGCCGCTGTCAAGTGCGAACCGAGAGCGGGCGGCAAAAGCTGCCCTAATCTTCTTGGCCCTCGCCTTCTTCTTCATCCCATGGTTCTTCTTCGCTGTCATCTAAGGGTAAGTATGGCTCTTCTATGATGGCCGATTCCTCAATTATTATTTCGCTTAAATCGTCACTGTCAAGTTTAGTGGACTTATGGTGCCGCTCGTCCTGGTAAGCGCGGCCCAACAAAGAAGTGGCCGGGATGCTGGAGCGAGCCAGGCGCGACTGCCATTCGGTTAAGCCCCATTTTCCTTTGCCCAGCGGCACAAAACGGGCATCCAGGTTGAGG
>JAAYWY010000197.1 GCA_012516165.1 Bacillota bacterium | reverse complement strand
GTATTATAAGTGCCCTTAACCGTACCATTGAAACAGATGATGGCAAGATCCTAGAAAATCTTATTCAGCCCGATGCCCCCATTAACCCTGGCAACAGCGGGGGACCGCTAGTGAATGCCAAAGGGGAAGTCATAGCCATTAACTCAGCCAAGGCCCAAGCAGCAGAAGGGATGGGCTTTGCTATTCCTATCAGCCAGGCTCGACCTATAGTGGAAGAAATTTTGGCTTACGGCCAGGTACGGCGACCGTGGCTCGGCATTTATGCTGCTGCTATCAACCGCGAAGTTAGTGCCTATTTTGATTTGCCCGAAAAAGAAGGTGTTGTGGCCTTAGATGTGTATCGAGGTAGTCCAGCAGACACAGCAGGGATCAAGCCCGGCGACGTTATCACCCGAGTAGGTAGCCAAAGTATTCGTACAGTGAGCGAATTCACTGCTGCTTTAACTCGTTTTAAAGTTGGGGACAAGGTTCAAATGGGTCTAAGTCGTCGCGGTCGGCCGCTTAAGGTGACAGCTGTGTTGGCCCCCCGGCCTAATCGCTAAAAAAATAGCAAAGAAAACAGTCGGGAAAGAAGGAATTGTATACTGTATGCAGAAATACAGTAATGAAAGTTCTGTTAATCCTAAGGCTCAAGGATGATGATAAGGAGGAATTTATTGTGGCCAAACACGCGCCTAAACTGTGCGATACATCGCTCAGAGACGCCCATCAAAGTTTATTTGCCACTCGCATGAAGACCGAAGACATGGTACCGATCCTGGACAAGCTGGATTCTGTCGGTTACTACTCGTTAGAAATGTGGGGCGGCGCTACGTTCGATACCTGTATGCGCTTTCTCAACGAAGACCCCTGGGAACGCTTATGGACCATAAGAAAAAAGATCAAAAACAGCAAACTACAAATGTTACTGCGGGGACAAAACGTACTTGGTTACCGCAATTATCCTGACGATGTGGTGGAAGAATTTGTTAAGGCCATGGTAAAAGGCGGTATCGACATAGTGCGCATTTTCGATGCCTTAAACGATGTCCGCAACATGCAAACCGCCATTCGGGCCACCAAAGAAGCCGGTGCCCATGCCCAAGGTACCGTTGTCTATACCATCAGCCCAGTGCATGATATCCCGCTTTACGTCAAGATTGCCAAAGAATTAACTAAGCTTGGCGTGGATTCCATCTGCATCAAGGATATGGCCGGGTTACTTACCCCCTACACTGCTTACGAATTAGTAAAAGAGCTCAAAAAAGCGGTGCCGGTGCCCATCAGCCTTCATTGCCACTACACCAGCGGCATGGCATCCATGGTCTATCTTAAAGCTATAGAAGCGGGAGTAGACATGGTGGATACAGCCAGTTCTCCCTTGGCCTTGGGAACCTCGCAGCCGCCGGCGGAATCATTAGTGGCGGCCTTGGCTGGGACGCCGTATGACACGGGCCTTAACCTGGAACAGCTATCGGAAATTGCCGATTACTGGCGGGACGTCAAGAAAAAATACGACAAATTTGCAGCCATCGCGAACGGTGTAGATACCAACGTACTTTCTTACCAAATCCCAGGCGGCATGATTTCTAACCTGGCTTCCCAGCTACAGCAGCAAGGGGCCTTGGACAAATACCGTGATTGCTTGGCCGAGGTACCCAGAGTAAGAAAAGAATTAGGCTATCCGCCGCTGGTTACGCCTACCAGCCAGATTGTAGGTACCCAAGCAGTGTTTAATGTCCTCATGGGCGAACGCTACAAAGTAGTGCCGACCGAAGTTAAAAACTATGTCGTTGGTTACTATGGTCGACCCCCTGCCCCCATCGACCCAGAAGTACAAAAAAAGATCATCGGCGACGAAAAACCTATCACCTGCCGTCCAGCGGACCTAATTGAACCCGGCATGGAAGCAGCTAAGAAAGGCATTGCCGCTTACATGCAAAAGCCGGAGG
>JAAYWY010000196.1 GCA_012516165.1 Bacillota bacterium | reverse complement strand
GGCGCGTATGGGCTGCCGAACACTCCTTACCACTTTAAGTTTGGAACATATTGCTTTAATGCCCTGTAACCCGTCCATAGGCGGGCCAGCTAAGGGCCAACTGGTACGAGAGGTGGATGCCTTAGGGGGCGAAATGGCCAATAATACTGATCGATCTTATCTGCAGCTACGGGTGTTAAACACCAGCAAAGGACCAGCTGTGCGGGCGCTTAGGGCCGTGTGCGATAAGGATCTTTACCGGCGGCGCATGTGGCAAACTTTAAGTTCTACGGACAATTTGGTGATAAAAGAGACGGCGGTGACAAAAGTGTTGACCGCCTCAGGTGCAGTATGTGGGGTGCGTACCCATAGCAAAATGGTATATAAAGCACCAGCAGTGGTGATTACCACCGGAGTGTATCTTAGAAGCCAAATTTTCATGGGCGAACTTAAGTTTAGCGGTGGACCTCAGGGTCAGCCAGCATCCCAGGAGCTGACGCGCTCATTATTAGAACTGGGTTTTGAAACTAGGCGCTTTCGTACCACCACCCCGCCGCGGATCTCTAGTCGCACAGTGGACTATAACTGCCTAAGAGAACAGCAGGGCAGTAGCGTTCCTTTGGCCTTTTCTGTCTGGAACCAGCCGCGGCACAAGCGGCAGCTTTCTTGTTGGTTAACTTACACTAACGAGCGGACCCATGAGATTATCCGCCACAATCTCCACCGCTCGCCCTTTTCTGTGGATGTGCTAGAAGGGGCTGAGCCGAGGTACTGCCCCTCTATTGAGGGTAAGGTAACTCATTTTCCTGCCCGGGAGGCCCATCAGGTGTTTTTGGAGCCCGAAGGCTGGAATACCGATGAAGTATATCTTACGGGTCTGTTTACCAGTTTACCGGAAGATGTGCAAGTTGAAATGCTGCGCTCTATTGTGGGGTTAGAACAGGTGGAAATACTGAGGCCCGGTTATGGTATTGAATACGACTATCTTCCTCCTTGGCAGCTAAAATCATCCTTGGAGAGTAAGCTGGTACCGGGGTTGTTTTGCGCCGGGCAAGTTAATGGTACATCCGGGTACGAAGAAGCAGCGGCCCAAGGTATTATGGCGGGTATTAACGCTGCCCGTTATGTCCAGGGGGAGGAACCGTTGGTGCTAGGGCGAGGCGAAGCCTATATCGGGGTTTTAATTGATGATTTGGTGACAAAAGAACCCCGGGAGCCTTATCGGATGCTCACGTCCCGGGCCGAGCATCGCCTGCTTCTTCGTTCCGATAATGCCGATTTACGGTTAGCTGACTATGGCTATAAAATAGGATTGTTGCCGCAAGAAAAGTATCAGCAGTTAGTAACCAAAAGGCAGCAGGTAAAAGAGGAAATAGCTCGCTTAGAGAAAGAGCGACTCAATCCAGTAGCCGAAGTCAATAACCTGCTCACAGAAATAGGAACGGCCGAGATCAGTCATCCAGTGAGCCTGGCTGATCTACTGCGTCGACCAGAATTAGATTATAGGGATATTGCTCGCTTGGCACCACCGGCCCAGCCCCTTACCGGGACGGCTGCCGAAACGGTGGAGGCGGAAGTAAAATATGCCGCCTATATTGACAAAGAAAAACGCCTGGTTAACCAAATGGCCGAGCTGGAGGAGAAACGAATCCCTTCCGAGCTTGATTATAGCCAGATTAAAGCCCTATCGCGGGAGGCACGAGAAAAATTAAGTATTATCCGACCAGCCAGTCTAGGGCAGGCTGCACGAATACCAGGGGTGACCCCCGCCGATATTACTGTGCTTATGGTCTATCTTCGAAGCGGGGGGCGACAAGATGGTAAATAACAAGGACGATCTAAGCTGGGCCCACCCTAAGTTAAAAGCCATGTTGGTTAAAGAGTGCCAAGCTATGGGAATAGAACTTTCACTTGAGCAAGTTAATTGTTTTTTGGATTATGGCCGGGTGCTGAGTGCAGAAAATGAGCGATTTAACTTAAGTGCTATCACTAATCCCGAGGAGATAATTCGCAAGCATTTTGTTGATTCGTTGGCTGCCCTACCCTACCTGCCAAGAGAAACCACTGGCCTAGCCGATGTGGGCAGCGGGGCTGGACTACCGGGATTAGCCTTAAAGATAATGCGACCGAAAATGAAACTAACTTTAATCGAAAGTGTTAATAAGAAGGCGACTTTTCTAAAACAAACCGTAGCGAAGCTAGCTTTGTCCGATGTAATTATCTGTCCCCGACGGGCGGAAGAAGTGGGCCAAGATCCGCTTTTTAGAGAACAATTTCCAGTGGCCACTGCGCGCGCTGTAGCGGCGCTGGCGGTACTTTTGGAGCTGGTTTTGCCGCTGGTGGCAGTGGGTGGTCAGTTTTTTGCTTACAAAGGTCCAGGAGTGGCCGCTGAATTGGCAGCAGCTCAGCGGGCTTTAAAAGAGCTAGGTGGTGAAGTGACAGACGTTAAGGAGTTTTCTCTAGCTGGCAAAGAACAACGGACATTAGTGGTGGTTACCAAGGTAGCTCCTACCCCGGCTAAGTACCCGCGGTCACCGGGGCGTCCAGCCAAGAGACCGCTATAGGAGCTGGGAGGGGATTTTTGTTTGCTCCAATAAATTGCAACTGGTACTAAAGGTTCCGTTGAGTTATAGGGGTGGTCTTAGCGCCGCCCCATTGGTATATCTATCGGAGCTGTTTTTAGAGTTCGCTACTATCGCTACTTGCGGAGTTCAATCCGGAAGAGTTGAAATACTAGCAGGAATTTAATACCAATTGGCGAATAAAAACAAAGAAAGAAAAATGAGGCGGTGGCCACGCCATGAAGGAACGGTTTGCTAAACTGTTTGGTATGATGGAACAAATTGATGGCAGTGCTACAGTTCAGGAAATACCGGTGGATAAGATTCGAGCTAATCCTTTTCAACCGCGGCGAGAGTTTAGAGAAGAAGAACTACAGGAACTAGCTAAAAGTATCCAGACTTACGGTTTGCTACAACCTATAGTAGTGCGATCGCGGAGCAATTCGTGGTACGAATTAATTGCTGGCGAACGACGGCTGCGGGCAGTAAGGCTATTGGGACTTTCCACTATCCCAGCCCTGGTTCGAGATTTTCCGGATGAAGACGTGGCCCTGTTAGCTTTATTGGAGAATTTGCAGCGGCAGGATCTGTCTTTTTGGGAAGAGGCCGAGGGATATGCTCGGCTACTGACGGAATTTGATCTCACCCAGGAAGAATTAGCCCGGCGCCTCGGCAAAAGCCAAAGCACCATTGCCAATAAACTACGGCTGCTTCGGCTTCCAGACAGCATTCGGCACAATATTTCCCGGGAAATATTTACCGAGCGACACGCCCGGGCTCTGCTAAAGTTGCCTGATGCCGAGACCCAGGAAAAAATAGCGAAAAAAGTCGTGGCCGAAAACCTTACTGTACAGGCCACGGAACAGTTGGTGGAAAAACTAGTGGGTGGGGATAAAGCGCCCCCCAAAAAGCCCCGCTGGGTCCGCGTCTATAAAGATATTCGGCTGTTTTTAAATACTATCCGTCAGGCGGTAGCGGAACTTAAAAAAGCGGGATTAAAAGCAACTATTACTGAACAGGAAACGGAAGACTGTTGGGAAATAAATATTGTGGTTCTTAAGAAGGAACAGGATAAACCTAAGGCCAAAGGGCGGAAGGTAGCGTTGCCGGTGGATACCTCAAATGTTCTTTATGCCGGTCATCCCCACGCTCCACGCCGACCTTTAGAATGAACAAGTTTTGAATGGGGTCGAAGTTTCGCTGTGGGGATTGCCTGGCAACGGTTTTCTCACTAGTTTTTATTGTGAGGGTGTGCTTTTAATGTTTTTATGCC
>JAAYWY010000195.1 GCA_012516165.1 Bacillota bacterium | reverse complement strand
TCTACGCAAGCACCCCTTTTTCGGTATTAGAATGTTAGAACCTTATTGTTTAAGCGCAAATCAGAAATAATGTTGTTATAATCATCAGATGCACATATTCAGCAATTATATCATTGTCGGTAATTTAATCCAAACACTGTACCCCTGGCACCTGCCCGATTTAGTCTTTTATAAGTTCTCCTTTTAGTTTATACCCCTGCAAACTATCCTTTTATCGACATTATTCGCTTTTGCTGTATTACTCATCTGTCCTCAGGCACTGCTTTGCTGCTGTTGTGCATAGCGAAGGCAACACTCCGTCGCATACATAGCAAACCCCCGCATGATAACTGCAGGGGTTTGTTGCGGTATCTGTATAGCTTGTGGCAGGAAGCTGCTTAGTTACATCAGGCCCATAAAAGTTAGAATTAATCTCATCAATAGCATTCCCACTACAGAGTCAATTATGGGAACAGCCAGTAAGAGCCCTCTATACTTGGGATTAGCATCAGAGACTAATACGATTCTTGCGTAGTGGCCTACTAGGGTTCCCATTAGCATGCTGGGCATAAGAAGTATGGTTGCTTGTGCTGCATTAATTATTCCCTCGGAAAATAAATTAGCAGCAGTTGCGGCACCAGCAGCTTTGGCAAAAAACGCTGACAACAACACTACCACGGATTCGCCCGGTAGCCCAAAAATACCCATTACTGGCCCAAAAATAACTCCAAGAATGTCTATTATTCCGGTCAGTTTTAAAAACTCTACTATCACATAGCCCAATATCATAGCTGGCAGGATTTGGTCGAATCCTATATAAAGCCCTTTCTTGGCTCCTCCCATAAAAACTTCTATTGCACCTTTTTTTCGTGTGGTTTCTGTTGGTTCACTCATGCTGCTTCACCTGCTTTTTTGTTGCTGGATTTAATTATTAGCCGCACTAAGTTGGCACCGAGTATTTTACAAATCCACAATATCACGATCAATGGACCCCCGGGAAGTAATACAATAGGCAGTAGCGCAGCTTGTGTGCCGATAGTATTTAGAACCACTGCCGAACCGGCATATTGATAGGCAACAAATACTGTTCGTTCATCGTCAGTCATATGGCCATCTTCTACTAACTGTTTGGTCATAAAGGCAGCTATATCAGAACTGGTGAAAGACGATACAAAAGCTAAACCAGCTATTCCTGGTATCCCCAGCAAAGGTCTTAAAATAGGATTAAACAATATGGCCGCTGCTTTTAATCCGCCCAAATGCTCCACCAGATCAATTAAACCAACCGCCAAACATGTGGTCGGAATTAGGGTTAGTGTGAACAAGAAGCCGTCTCGGGCTCCAGACCCCCCTGTTCCCCTGAAATTACCACCTTCACCAATGGTGCCAAATTCTCCAATTAGATTTGACAGATCAAGTGCTTTAAGCGGCCCTTCGGCATTCTCAAATACTCCGGAAAACATGATAATCAAGATAAATAAAGCTATCCAGCCCTTTAGCGTTACCTTGTCCTCTGCTTCGTTAGCCATAAATAATATCACCTCTTATTAGTTAAATTGATCTAAGTTCAATACTATCGTAGAAAGTAATTTCGTTCTTTCAAATAAGGAATCTACTAAGGCATATTCTTTAGCCGTATGGTTCCATTCGCCTCTTACTCCACAGGAGCACAAGACAGGGGTTTGGGCCATTGTTATAAAGGCCGCATCTGAACTCCCACCTAATCTTCTGCTTCCCATTTCGCCAAATCCATGTTTTTTAGCCACTTCACTGCAGAAGTTGTAAAATTTAATAACGTCATCGGTTGTCTCGTACGCCGCCATGGAGCTGGCAATTTCCCATTCGGTTGAGGTTCCATCTATGTGCGTTGTTTCGCATATTTTTTTGATCTGCTTTTTAGTTTTTTCCATTTCCGCCATGTTTTCAAATCTAACATCGACTTCTATAGTACATTGACCGGGTATAGCATTGGACACCGTGCCGCCTTGTATTTTGCTAACACTTACAGTGGTCCCAGCTTCTAAGTCGGTAAGCTTTTGAATGTCCAGAATCTTGTAGGCCATCTCTTCTATAGCATTTCTGCCGCTTGGAAAATCATTACCAGCATGGGCCTCGACACCATTGACCGTTACATGAGGCTCCATTCTACCCTTTCTGCCAATACAGAAAGCATTATCAATTAGTCCCGTTTCCATATTAAAGGCACAAAGACCACCTTTGGCTTCTTCGAGTATTACCTTTGCCCCGGTTGAATTTACGTGACCTATCTCTTCATCACCGGAAAATACTATTTTGATCGGCCTTTCATTATAACCGATACTGTTTAAGGCTTTAATAACGTACAGGGATATAATTATTCCGCCCTTCATATCCAGAACGCCAGGCCCAAACGCCTTACCATTTTCTATTCTAAACGGATTTTCACCAAAGGTTCCTGTAGGAAAAACCGTATCCATGTGCCCGGAAAAGATCACCGGTTTGCCTGCTCTTTCTGCTCCTAAGATTCCTACCAGGGTCTTCCCGTTTTGGGGACCTACATCGACCAACCGGCAATTTAGTCCTTCTTTTTCAAATTCAACTTTTAAGCGTTCGGCTAACGCGTCTACTTTTTCTTTTTCCCTAGCGCAACTTTCGAGATTAACTATTTCTTTCCACAGCGATATCATTTCATCTTTTTTACCATCTACGTACTGGTAGATTTGATTGAGCTGTTTCTCCATTTTTAACTCCTCCATTTAAGCAAAGTATTAGTGCTAGATGTCCCTCTTACAACTTCCTTTAAGCTATAAACCACCTTCCTTCGTGAATAGCCGAACAAATATGCATTTAATCATCCCCAGGCATAAGCTAGCGGGACGTTAAATGACCCTGTAGTTAAAAAATATGAAGCCTTATCTTAAAGTAAGGCTTCACATTGTCACGCTATCACAGATACCTCGCTCCTGGTGTTGTTCTTATTTAATTTTAAACTGCGTCTGCTTTCTGCTGTAGCTGTAATTGTAGGTACAAGTTCTAGTCGTTTTCTAATCGCTTCGCGTATTCACATTATCACATAATCAGACTCACACAAGACCTACCTTAGACCTACCTTTTATTCTTTTATTCTGCATTGTGGCCGCATTTCCCTGCTACAAGGTGCTACAACGCTTCATCGACATGCATTACTCCAAGACCTGCACGCCGGTGATTAGTTAGCATGTGAAGGGCCGAATCGCCAAAAATTGCCGCCGCTATCCACTTCTTATGCCTAACTACCGCTATTTTTAACGACATACT
Organism: Bacillota bacterium; assembly: GCA_012516165.1. GTDB lineage: Bacteria > Bacillota > DTU030 > DUMP01 > DUMP01 > JAAYWY01. The sequence goes on along the minus strand of JAAYWY010000195.1, from coordinate 1,837 downwards.
GCTGCTCATTGGCATTTCTAAGAAAATACCACGGCTGGCTTCTAAAATTGCATGAAGTAAAGCATGAATTTGGCTTGAAGTATTGCCAATTACACCTTGCTTCAAACAAGCGCCTATAACCCGCGGAGCAATTTTCGAGCGAAGGGAATCACTAACTCCTCCTATCTCGGTAACAGCAAACCTCATCCCTGCAACTTCCGCCAGCACACTCTTTACCTTCTCTTCTTCTTCCCTGCTCCGCGTAAGAGCCAACAGCATGGCTGCACGCTCAGGATCAATTCCATCGGAAACGGTAATTTCTACCTTAAGTTCTATTTCTTACCACACCCTCATTGAAACCTCTCCTACCTGGAGGGAATAACATTATCTATGTATCATTAAATTACTACAGTAAACTACAAATTATTTACTTCTACAAGAAACTTTCGTTTCCTCCTTTCTAAAAAATTTGTGGACCCACCTTTTCGTTAAAACACTCCTCTCTTATTCCTAAGCCAATGAACTTTATCCAGCCTCCAAGAATATAGTAAATTGATTACCTTACCCCATAGTCTTACAAGGAGGCCAACATATGTCGGATGATAAAATAAAAGACCCGCAGGTACAACAGATAATTCCCCAGCAGCTCAGGCTAGCCCGGGCTTATATCCCTATCCAGATGTTCACCACCCGCCTAGAACCCACAGAAGGCTTGCGGCGCGGTACTATATTCCCTGAGCTCTATATGCCTTACCAACATCAGCCCTGGAAAAAACCAAGGGGGAATGAGTCATGATGCCGGAACAAATCCAACTCCTTACGCAAATAATGGCCTTGGAATTTACAGCGGTAGAACTGAATCTGTATCTCGATACCCATCCTGAAGATCAGAAAGCGCTCATGGATTACAACGCCATCGCCCAGGAGCTGGCCCTGGTAAAAGACCGGTACAGCCGCCGCTTTGGCCCCATTAGCAACTTTGGCTCAGCCCCCAGTCAGTATCCCTGGGCCTGGGTCCACGAGCCTTGGCCGTGGGAAGTCACATTCTAGGAGGAAAGAAGATATGTGGATATATGAAAAGAAATTAGAATACCCCGCCCGAGTAAGCGGTCCCAACCCTCGCCTAGCCAAGGTGGTCATCACCCAATATGGCGGACCCGACGGCGAACTAGCAGCTTCTTTGCGCTATCTCACCCAGCGCTATACCATGCCCACCGGGCGAGGAAAGGCCGTTTTAACCGATATTGGCACCGAAGAGCTAGCTCACATGGAAATCGTGGCGGCCTTGGTCTATAACCTCATTCGCGACGCTTCCATCGCCGAAATAAAAGCCGCCGGCATGGACGGCTACTATGCTGACCACGATAAAGCCCTGTACTTTGTTAGCGCTGCCGGTGCCCCTTGGACCGCTGCCTATATCCAATCCAAAGGCGATCCCGTTACCGACCTCCACGAAAACATGGCCGCCGAAGAAAAAGCCCGCTCCACCTATGAATACCTAATTCAACTATCCGACGACCCCCTGGTCACCGACACCCTGCGCTTTCTGCGTGAACGCGAAATAGTCCACTACCAACGCTTCGGCGAGCTGCTGCAGCATGTTTACGAGTGGAAGGATAGCCAAAAGGTGTTTTAGAGTAAAGGCCTGACACCCAAAAGGTGCCGGGCCTTTTTGAACTATATCGTCTCCTTTGCTTAGGCCCAGCAATCCCGCTGTCTGTCTTACTGTGATCTTACCCTGCATCAGTTGTTCCATGACGTATACACGTCTGGATTCTTTTGTGTTCAAGAAAATGTCTCCTTTGTTCATGGTGACATTTTCTCAGTCCCGTTACAGGGTGACAATATCACAGTCCGG
>JAAYWY010000194.1 GCA_012516165.1 Bacillota bacterium | reverse complement strand
GGCCGCCTGCCTTCGTACAGCTAGTATTTCTTCTTCTTGTAGAGCGCGCTCAAAGCTGCGTAAACCAGCCAACCGAAAACCGTGTTTTTGGGCCAAACGCATAATTTCGTCGATCTGTTCTACGCTTATATCACGGCCAAGGGTAAAGTTTTCATAGCGACCTTCCAGTGCTAAAATCATGGTTTAAGCCATGCATGCAAAGCTGGTACCTGGCGGAAAACCAAAATTAAATCCAAAATTCACTTCCCCTGGAACTTCTACTACTCCTCCTTCTATAACTAGCACGTCAGGCCGTGCTTTAGCCACCTCGTGGGAGACATCACGCGGCCGAGCCACATCACACACCACTGCCCCTGGTTTTAAGTCCTCTGGTTCAATAATCGGCGTAGCTGAACCAGTAACAGTAAGCACTATATCAGCCTGTCTAAGAGCAGACTTTAAGTCGCTAGCCACTCGCACTGCTAACCCACTCTCGCACAAAATCCGCCGGGCCAAATTTTCTAAACGAAGACCATTGCGACTAGCTAAGGTAAGATAATTCACATCTCGAGCTAGGATACGGGCACAAGCCGAGCCAATGGCGCCATTGGCCCCCACCACTAATACCTCAGCTTCCTTCATATCGATACCCATTTTATCTGCTGCCAGGCGAATGCCTTCCAGCGCGGTGCCTACAGTATAACTATTGCCAGTGGTCACCGCAATATCCAAGTTCTTAGCTACTGTTATACCAGCATCACCCACCACCGATGTAAACGCACCTAGCCCTACTATTTTGGCTCCCAGCTTCTCTGCCCGTTTGCCCGCCTGGATTATTTTCTTAAGTACAACTTCCTCTGGCAAGCTTACCATCTGTTTAGCTGTTAAAGGAACGTTTACAAACCAGCCTTCAGCCTCTTGGTATGCTGACTTAACACCAGTAATATGAGATACCACAAACGGCGGCACAAAGCGAAATACTGATTCCACAGCCGTATCAGGGAACACATTTAACCACGGAAATTTTTTATAAATATAACTAACATCAAGGGGGTGAAATAAAAATGCAAACCGTTCCATAAAATGCCTCCTGTTTAGTTAAGATTAACTAATTTAAATGTACAACGCGGGGCTTCAAATCCAACCGATCTAGTAATTCTTCGTAATCATGGCTGGTAAGTTCGGTCCATGGTTTGTCTGCTAAAGAAACCAATACCGCCTCCATAACATTAGTACCAAACGAACGACCGCCGAGCTCCGGTGTAGTGGTAACAAGTGTCTTCACACCACGAGCCTTAAGTTCTTCCACATCAGCTGTCGTAACGGTATTAGTGATTATAACTTTACCGGGCAGTTCTGGCGGTAAATGCCGTTTTATAAACAAGAAATCGCCAGCGATGATATCGTTGTTAAGGTAATAGCGAGCAAACCGCGGGTCTACATGCTCTTGTTTTTTGCCGGTAGGATACAACATCTTAAACGGCAGTTTTACCACAATGGGTCCTACTAAGGCTGCCATGATCTTAAGTTTGGTCAGCGAACGCAAAGGCAACGGTATACCCAGGGCAAAAATAATATCGCCACAAGTTAAGATACACCCTGCTTCGGTTAATCCTTCGGCCATACCCCACCGATCCACACCCGAAACCAGCAGTGCTTTCTTGCCAGCCAGTGGCACTATATTTGATTCTGCCAAGTAACGGATTACCCGTCGTTCTAAGGTGTTTTTTAGCCCGCCACCGTCCACAATAGGGGTTTTGGTTACCGCCCGGGCCAAGCGCTGGGCATCCCGAATAGCATAGCGGCGTTCACCAGCTACTATATACAAATCTATGCCACCCATACCAAAAGCATCTACTTTACCATCCAATTCTCGGAGCAACGCTTCTGCTTTGTCCATATCACCATCAGTGCCAATACGCTCTATAATAAACTTTTCTCCTAAAAATTCAGCTTCCACTGTATGATTTCGTTTAGAAGACCCTAAGCTCACACTAACCACATGTTTCATTGCCCCCACCTCCAGCCATTCTTATTACTGATCTATCCGCAAGCCTTGATTTTACGAATCAACCGGCGTAGTTTGTTTGCATCTATCTCACAGTCTCTTTTGATAGGAGACCGACCAATTTCTATACAAACCACTTTTTTATCTAATAATGCTTCCACCACCCGCACCCGCATATCTGATCCCAAGAAAATTACAGTATCATAAGTTTTCACATCAGCAATTATCTGCATTACTTCGTTTAGTAATTCGTTGCCGCTTTTTTCGCGGACAAAACGCCACCGTTCTTCATCGGTGAGAATTAGGGTGTACTCGATTCCTTCCTCTTGAGCCAAACTTAAAAGTTCATCTTTATTGGCTATGGGAAACCCCACCAGTGCTAATCGCTCACCGCGATGTATTTCTCCTAATGTCTCCAACCGAGAAATAAAAGACCGCTCCGTCCCCAAACGTTCAGCCACTTCCTGCTGCGATACACCAGCCGCTCTAAGTTCCAGTATTCGATCCACCACATGATACAGTCGATCGCGGTCTATAACCTTTTCGCCGATCCGGGCAAATTGTTCCACCCTATCACCTCTATCTTCCGTTGTGCACAAGTCTGTGTACATCACAACATGATTTTACCAGCTGCCCACCAAAAAATCAAGGGAGGGCATATGCCCCCCCTGAACATACAAACCAGAATCAACTCTTGCTACCTGATAATACTAGGCCGTCTTAAAGTGGGCTACAGCCTGCTCCAGTTCACGCGCTAAATCAGTCAACACCTGAGCTGAAGACGCAATTTCTTCCATAGTAGCCGTCTGTTCTTCAGTGGCAGCAGCAATATTTTCTGTACCCGCGCTGGTGTTTTCAGCAATGCGGCTTATTGCTTGTGTCCCTTCCACTACCCGCCCGGTGCTAGCTGCCATCTCTTCAGCAGCAGCACTGACTTGTTGAATTTGCTGGGCAACTTGTCCCACAGCCGCAAAAATCTTCTCTAGGGTTTGCTGAGCCGACTCCAGCAGATGGCTGCCCGATGCAACTTCGGAGCTGCTAGCTTCCATAGTCTTGATTGCTTGATTGGTATCTTTTTGTGTCCGATCTACTAATCCAGCAATTTGTTTAGCCGCCTGAGCCGATTGCTCAGCCAACTTTCGCACCTCGTCGGCCACCACCGCAAAACCGCGGCCCTGTTCACCAGCCCGTGCTGCTTCTATGGCGGCATTTAAGGCTAACAGGTTTGTCTGATCAGCGATACCGGTAATAACTTCCACAATCTGACCAATTTCTCCAGAGCGACGTCCCAACTCACTTATGAGCTGCGATAGGTTGTCCATAGATTGGCTAACCACATCATTTTGCTGAATCACATCGCGAATAGCAACACTACCTTGTTCAGCCAAACCGGCCGTATCCTGAGATGATGCTGCTACTGTCTGTGCATTTTTTGCCACTTGGTTTATGGCTTGAGCCATTTGCTCCACTATCGACGCCACATGAGTGGTCTCTTGCACTTGCTTTTCGGCACCTTCAGCCACTTCCTGGACACTGCTGGCTATTTGTTCAGTAGCGCGGGTGGTTTCTTCCGCGCTGGTGGTCAGTTGCTGGGCATGCTCGCTTATTTGCTGTACACTAGTTCTAACACCAGAAATAATATGGCTGAGCTGCTCCACCATAGCCTGAAAAGTCTGGGCCAATTGGGCCACTTCGTCTCGCCCTTTTGCCTGCACCGAGGTAGTCAAATCGCCGTTAGCAATCTTTTCGGTAGCCTGGGCCAGTTGCTTAAGAGGCTGTACCGACCGCCGAGCTATGATACTGCCTGAGACAATACCAATGATGGCCCCTACTATTACTAAAATGGAAGACACAGCCAACGTTTGTTTAGCAGCAGATTTAGCACTGTCGCGGGCATCGTTCACCCGGCGCTCGTTGATACCCTGTAAAATATTAAAATTGGCTGTTAGCCGTTTCTGAACTGCATCCACTTCTAATAGCGCTAACTCAATAGCATTTTCCTTGTCGCCTTCCATATAAGCATTAAAAACTCTATCTTGTAATTTGTTTAGGTCATCATGAATCTTTTGCACCTGATTGAGAAGGTTCTTTTCTTCTGCCTCTCCAGCTAATTCCATAGCTTTATTAATGGCGCTCTTTACTCCGTTGCTATCCAGCTGGGCTCTGAGCATATATTGGTCATCACCCGTCAACAAAAATGCCCGTTGCGCAGCCAGTTGAGCAGTAACAGTAGTATTAATGTCTTTAATAGCTAGTAAATAGGGCTGACCTTGATCCACAATCATTTGGTATTCAGCCATCATCCGCTGCATGCCCATATATGTATAGGCACCAATACCCACCATAATTGCTACTAGAATTAAATAGCCGGTTATGATTCTAGTGGCTAAACTTGCTCTCTTTTGCTTAACATTTTTTTGACCGTGGTCATTTTTTCCCGTTTCGGCCTTTTCCATTGCGGCAAACGTAGGCGTGGCCAAGAGATTTTTTTCATTAGACCCCGACTCCCTTCATTAAATTTCATTAATATAGATAAAAAACCTCAGCCACGGTACCGCTGAGGTAAAAATTGCGGCAGCCTGGCGATCTTGGCCCCATGCTTTAGACCCATGGCTTTGTGTCCCCACCTTTCGGCTGGGTTTACCTTTTACGTGATTGTTCTTTTCTAAACTCAATTTATTGATATAATACTACTTTTTACCAACCAATTGTGTCGAATCTTGTCGATGATAATCGATCTGTTTCCTGGCCAAAGCCAATAATTGCTCGGGGGCATTAAGTGCCGGGTCTTCCCAAACAGCTTCTAATAAATACTGTCGTATTTTACCCACTAAAGGTCCCGGTTCTAAGCCCAGGGCTTTCATAAGGTCCTCGCTTTTTAGGGCTAGCTCAGCAGGAGAAAGTGGCGGGTGTTCCGCCATTATTTGCCTGGCGGCAGCCTCTAATTCACGAATATTAGCCCGCTTACTATCGCCCCAAATAGACATCCGGTCAGCTTTGATCAGCTCTATTTCCAAGGGAAAATTGTCCCACCCCACTTGAGCCGCCAGCCGTCTAAGCGGCGCTAACCCATGGTCGGGACGCCAGAAAAACATGTGGTTTTCCACAAGTATGGTTACTTGCTTTATTAACTTCCGGCTGTACCGCAGCCGCGCTAGGATAGGCGGTACCAACGCCGCCGAGCGGCTAGCATGTCCAGGGAACATTCTTCCGTGCGGTCCATCCTGGAACTTGCCTGGTTTTCCTACATCATGCAACAACCCAGCCAATCGCAAAGGCAAAAGCGGCGGTGTTAAAGAGCAGGTCCTTAAATTATGCCCCAACACGTCTTCGCGATGAAGACGGCTCTGCTCCATACCCTGCCCTTTCAAAAGCTCAGGGATAATGTATTTAAGGAGCCCAAGGTCGACCAAAAGCCGCAATGCTGGTAAAACAGCTTCCCCCAGTAACAACATTGTTAGCTCCTGACCAATGCGCTCCTTAGCAACACATGCCAACCTGGACGCCTCCTGGCTTAAGGCAGAGCGTGTATTGGGTTCAATATCGAATTTGAGCTGTGAGGAAAAACGCACTGCTCTGAGCAACCGAAGCCCATCCTCAGAAAAACGCTCTGCTGGATCACCCACGGCCCTAATTAGGCCCGCTTTAAGGTCAGCCTGGCCGCCCCAAGGATCGATCAGGGTGCCGGTTAAGGGGTCCCAGGCCATGGCATTGATGGTAAAATCGCGTCGCGCCAGATCTGTTTCAATATCAGTGGCAAATTTTATCTCCGCAGGATGACGACCGTCTTTATACCGGCCATCAGAGCGGAAAGTAGTAACCTCTATCGGCAAAGAAAGCATCACCGTTACCGTACCAAAAGGTAGCCCCGTGGGAATAACCCGAGGGAACAATTGCTGTACCACCGCCGGTGGGGCAGAAGTTGCCACATCAAAATCCTGTGGTTCATGCCCCAAAAGTATATCCCGCACACAACCGCCCACCAAATAGGCCGGATAGCCTGCCTGCTTAAGCGTGGTTACACATTGAATAACCGCTTCTGGCAGCATTTTTTGTTCCCCCTTCCATCTTAGCTCCAGGGATCTATGGGAAAAGCATTCAGCACGCGGCGCAAAGTACTTTGCATCACTTGACTATCATCGTGCATCATCCCAATTTTTAATCCCTGCAGCGTCAAGTATTCCGGCCCCGCACTTAAGTTAAGGTCTTGGGTTAACCGCGATAGTGTACGGCTGCGAGCACGTTCTAATGCCACTGGCAGCGCCTGTCCTTCTTGCAAAAAACGGGTTAATTCCTGGCCCAGATAAAAATGGGCCAAAGACGTCATGGGGTTGCCACAATAGCCGCTACGAGTTTGGCCTAGGATTTCTGGAAGCTTAAAATGCAAACCCCAAGAGATAGAGTTCTTCAGCTCTTCGGTTTCGTTTTGCATGGCCCAAGCTAGATTTTTAGGTGTACAAAGGCCATAT
>JAAYWY010000193.1 GCA_012516165.1 Bacillota bacterium | reverse complement strand
CTATAAGAGCGCGGTTTTGATCTACCTTCTGACGTGGTAAAAGAAGAAGTATTAAAACGGGACCACGAAGATTCTAAGCGCCTGTTAGCACCACTTAAACCAGCATCTGATGCCTACATTCTAGACCCTACTAAGCTTACTCCCGAGCAAGTGGTGCAAACCATTGTTGATTTGGTAAGACAAAAGCAACAACGACAGTTATCGTCTTAAAGTCTAATTAAGCGGCAGGATAACTGAAGGAAATGGAGGGTTGGGCCCTGTTATACACCGTTAGTAAATTTATTGTTTGGGTCTATCTGAAGTTATTTAGAAATTTTGAAGTCAAAGGACAAGAATACATGCCTGCGTATGGACCGGTCATATTAGTAGCTAATCATGTTAGTAATTTGGATCCACCAGCAGTGGGTGTGGCCTGCCCTCGCCGAGTACATTTTATGGCCAAACATGAATTATTTATTAACCCTGTAAGCGGCTGGTTCCTTAGAGCATTAGGAGCTTTTCCAGTTAAAAGGAATACCCCTGACCGTGCTGCCTTTAAGCAGGCGCTAAATATATTAAAAAAAGGTCTTGTTTTAGGCATGTTCCCAGAAGGTACCAGAAACAAATCTGGAGAATTGGGACCGGCTCAGCAAGGAGCAGCTGTGCTGGCCTTGCGTACTCAGGCTATCTTGATACCGGTAGGAGTCAGGGTTAGGATTAAGAATGGTAAAGACAAAGGGCAAGTGCAAGTTCGATTTGGACCAGCTATACCATGGGATGATTTGGACCCTAAGGATCGTTCTAGCGCTCAGATATTAGCTAATCGTATTATGATTCATATAGCCCAGCTATTAGAAGACCCGACCAAAGCTTAAGGGGAGATGTTTGTGGCGAAATTGAGCTTTTTAGGAGCTGCTGGTACTGTTACTGGATCATGTTTTTTTCTTGATACTATAGACTGTCGGATACTGATAGATTGTGGATTATTTCAAGGGACAAAAGAGATCCGAGAACTAAACCGACAGCCGTTTCCGTTTTCCCCGGCATTTATAGATTACGTTGTGTTAACTCATAGCCATATTGATCATAGCGGATTATTGCCGCGTTTGGTTAAAGAAGGTTTTCAAGGCAAAATTATTACCACTCGTCCTAGTGTTGACTTAGCTCGAATTATGTTACCAGATAGCGGTCACATTCAGGAAATGGAAGCTGAATGGAAAAACAGAAAGCGAGCTCGTGCGGGTTTATCACCGGAGCCTCCCCTTTATAATATCCCCGATGCCGAAGCTGTAATGCCTTTGTTTTTAGGCGTTAATTATGATGAAATCATTTCTTTAAGCTCTTGTGTAAAACTGAGGCTGCGAGACGCAGGTCATATTTTAGGCTCGGCAATGGTCGAAATATGGTTGGCAGAAGAAGATAAATCCATTAAGTTAGTTTTTTCGGGTGACCTTGGCAACAGCGGTCAACCAATAATCCGTGATCCAGCTCTTCTTGAAACTGCTGATTACCTTGTCCTGGAATCCACCTATGGTGATCGTTTTCATGAGCCACAAGAGCAACGTCGACCCCATTTGGCTAAGATAATAAGAGAGACTGTAGCCCGCCAAGGCAATGTAGTGATACCAGCTTTCGCTATTGAGCGGACTCAAGACTTATTGTACGATTTAAGTGCCCTCTATCGGGAGGGCGAAATCCCAGATCAAGTAAAAACATATGTAGATAGTCCTCTAGCCACAAAGGCTACTGAAGTTTTTATCAAAAATCCCGGCTATTACGATCACGAAACCTGGCAGTTATTACGGCAAGGTTATGAACCTTTATCTTTCAAAAATCTGCAGTTTGTTCGTACTGTAGAGGAATCTAAACGCCTTAATGCCGAAGCCAGGGGCAGCATTATTATTTCTGCTAGTGGCATGTGTGATGCAGGACGTATCAAGCATCATTTGAAGCATAATCTATGGCGGCCCGAAGCTAGTATTGTACTAGTGGGTTATCAAGCCGAAGGAACCCTAGGGCGCAGATTACAGGAGGGAGCAAAACGAGTACGTATTTTCGGTGAAGAGGTGGCTGTCAAAGCAAAAATACACAATCTTAGTGCCTATTCAGCTCATGCTGATCAAACAGCACTGGTTAATTGGGTGCAGTCTTTTCGCGCAATACCAAAACAAGTTTTTTTGGTTCACGGTGAACCAGATGCTTCATTAACATTAGCCCAACTCTTAAAGAAAAAACTAGGGCTTATGGTCATTATCCCTACTTTAGGGGAGAGAGTATCCATTACAACTCAAGGTATTACTATTGAGACAAAGCCTAAAGCTTTATCTGATGAGAAATATACTGGGTTAGCAAACCTGCTGCAAGAAATAAACGAATTAGTCCGTGTATTATCGCCAGCGATGGAACAGGCATATACCCAAGAAATCGAACAGTTGATTCGAGCCGTGCGGGAACTTCGCGGACAGGCAGAAGTAGCCACTGGTAGCGAGTAGAAAGCATTTTACAAATCCTTGACTTTTGACTGAGAGCCACGTATAATGATAATGTAAAATGCGCACTTAGCTCAGCGGGAGAGCACCTCCTTGACGCGGAGGGGGCCAGAGGTTCGATCCCTCTAGTGCGCACCATATATTGTATTAACTAACGCAGGTAAAACTGCGTTTTTTTGTATCGCATACTGTTTTTTTAAGACACATATACTACCGGCGGGGGTGGAAAACATGGCGATAGGAATTAACATTGCCAGCTGCCAGAACCCCGCTGCTTTACGTCAGCGATTAACGGATGAACTAAACTATCTGCGAGAACAAGGCCTAGAAGTTAGTATATATGAAATTGAACGCGGTCAACTTACTTTTCTAGGTTGTAACATTGAACAATCTCAAGTAGCTATCCCATTAGAATACGCAGAAGAATTGCTTCGTCACTTCTTGGCTAATGTTTTGGCCGATATTATTATTACCAACTTTGAAGGAAAACTGGTTCGCAAATTAGTAGAAGAAAAATACCACAAGTTTTCTGTTGAAGAACGAGAAAAGATTATCGATCTAGCTCTGCGAAACAGCAACCACGGGTTGCAGATTTCTGAACGGCATGCCAAAATTGTTAGCAAACTAGTTGATTACTTAGATTGTTATAATACCATTATCTTAGAGGGCTTTATTCGTTTTCGGCTTCAGGATTACCAACAGGAACTAAAAGAAGCTATAAGTCGTGCAGCCGACGACATTGAAGACGAAAAAGAGTATCAAGAGTTTATTCAACTCCTTCGTTACTTCATAAGCCTGCAGGAGTCTGCTTGGTCCGTTATTCAAGTTTTGCCAAAAGTCGATGGTGGCTTCCAACTCCTGGATGAAAAAAGTCAGTTTCTTAAATTTGAAAGTTTGTGGGACGACATAGAAAGTTACGAAGATCTAACTTATGGCGATATGCTTATAAGCACTCTAGTTTGTTTATCACCGGCAACTATTATTTTGCACATGGGTTCTCATGCTCAAATATTGACAAAAGAATTAGTTGCGACTATCCAAGATATTTTTCGCGGACGTGTTTCTTTCTGCCTCGGCTGCAGTGTCTGCCAGGAGAGATATAAATTATAACTTGAAGCGTGGTATTTTTGTTTTACAACCTCTTGAGCTTGCCCTCGTCCTCGGTTGTTGCTATGATAAACTGAGCAGTCATAATTACCGAGGAGAGAAGTATTGCCATGTTATACTTAATTATGGGAATTATTGGTGCCCTTATTGGCTGGGCTACCAACATTGTTGCTATTTGGTTGTTATTTCATCCACGACGGCCTATTCGTTTTGGACCATGGCAATTGCAGGGGCTGTTGCCTCGACGGCAAGCTGACATTGCTTTGAGCATAGGACAAGCTATAGAACGAGAGCTTTTCTCAGCTGCTGATCTCACCGCCCATTTGGCAACCCCTGATTTGAAAGAGAACCTGACAACTACATTATTAACTTTAGCTAATCAAGAAATTGATGAACGGCTGCCAAAATATTTGCCACAACCTTTGCGCTGCCGGTTATTACAGTATCTAAGTAATTGGGTGGAACGTGAAGGTAAAGTATTACTGGATAAAATATTAGCCGATGTTGCAAACAATCTGTCTCAGCTCCATGTTGGTGTATTGATTGAATCAAGGCTTAACTCATTTCCCCTGGAAAATCTCGAAGCCCTAAGCTGGGAATTAGCAGGAAAAGAGCTACGTTATATTGAATATGCTGGTGGTGTACTGGGCGGTATTATCGGGCTATTGCAAGCAGCAGTTTTGTCTCTAGGGAAGGTGGCATTTTAGCTTCAAATACCATTTATATTTGACAGCCTCATTAAGACAGCGTATAATTAAGTACAAAATAAACGCACTAAAGCAATGCCGAGGACAATAAGCCGCAAATAGGCCTCAGCGAGAAAGCATCTTGGGTGTAAGTGCTTTTGGCAACTAAGCGGTTTTAACCACCTCGAAGCGCCCACCGAATGAGTAGTAGGTGTGGCCGGCGAAGGCCGTTATTCCTTTAAGAGGCGCTTTATGCGCAAACCAGGGTGGAACCACGGTATTAAACCCGTCCCTTTTTGAGGACGGGTTTATGTTATTTTGAAGGAGGTTATGCATGTGGTAAAAGTCAAAGTTAGTTGTGCTCACCAGGAAGGAGAATTTATCCCTGGAATAACTGTTTTAGAAGCGATTACTCAGTTATGTCCGGACCAAGCCAAAGAAGCCTTAGTAGCCGAGATCAATGGGGAAGTAAAAGATCTTACAACCAAGATCAATAACGATTGCCAAATAAAACCACTTACTTGGAACGACGAAGCTGGGCGGCGTGCTCTCCGTCACAGCGCAGCCCATGTTATGGCCCAAGCAGTTAAGCAGTTATTTCCTGAAGCAAAGCTAGCCATTGGCCCAGCGATCGAAGATGGGTTCTACTATGATTTCGCTGTGGATAATCCGTTTACTCCTGAGGATCTAGAAAAGATTAGTACTTGTATGGAACAGATAATTGACCAAGATCTGGCTTTCATCAGGCAAGAAATGGCTCGCGATGAAGCCCGTGCTTATTTTGTGGCCAAAGGTGAACAATATAAAGTAGAGCTGATCGATGATCTGCCTCCTGATGCCACTATTTCATTATATCAGCAAGGGGACTTTGTTGATCTGTGTGCAGGACCACATATCCCTAGTACTGGTTATATCAAAGCATTTAAGTTGTTGAGTGTGGCTGGTGCCTACTGGCGTGGGGATGAGAAACGGGAAATGTTGCAACGAATTTATGGTACTGCTTTTGCTAACAAGTCTGATTTAGAAGCCCATCTTAGATTACTAGAAGAAGCAGCACGACGTGACCATCGCAAAATCGGTCGCGAGCTCGATCTTTTTAGCCTACAAGAAGAAGGACCCGGTTTCCCCTTTTTCCATCCTAAAGGAATGATTTTGCGAAATGAATTAGAAGCTTTTTGGCGTGAAGAACACAGACGTGCTGGTTACCAAGAAATACGTACCCCTACTATCTTAAGTCAAGAGTTGTGGCAAAAATCCGGGCACTGGGACCATTATCGTGAAAACATGTATTTCACCGAAATAGATAATCGTGGTTTTGCTATTAAACCAATGAACTGTCCAGGTGGCATCCTAGTTTATAAAAGCCGTAGCCACAGCTATCGAGAGTTGCCGCTCAGATTGGCAGAAATGGGATTAGTACATCGTCATGAACGAGCCGGAGCACTCCACGGTCTCATGCGAGTACGTTGCTTCACCCAGGACGATGCCCACATTTTTATGTTGCCATCTCAAATAACTGAGGAAATAAAAGGGGTTATCGACCTTATTGCTCGGATATATCAGGTCTTTGGCTTTAACTATCAAGTAGAATTATCCACTAAACCAGAAAATGCTATGGGTAGTGACGATATTTGGGAAGAAGCCACAGCCTCATTAAAGAAAGCTTTGGAAGAAAAAGGAATGGAATATAAAATCAATGAAGGCGATGGGGCTTTTTACGGTCCAAAGATAGACTTTCATCTTCAGGACTGCTTAGGTCGAACCTGGCAGTGTGGAACAATCCAATTGGACTTTTTGATGCCAGAGTGCTTCGAATTAGATTATATTGGCGAGGATGGAGAAAAGCATCGTCCAGTAATGATCCATCGTACCTGTTTAGGAAGTATTGAGCGCTTTATTGGTATCTTAATTGAACATTATGCTGGTGCTTTTCCTACCTGGTTGGCCCCAGTTCAAGTACGGATACTGCCTATTACAGACCACCAATCAGGATACGCTAAAGAAGTGGCAGTTAAGCTAGATCAAGCTAGAATTAGAGCGGAAGTGGATGGACGTAATGAAAAAGTCGGTTATAAAATTCGTGATGCTCAACTTCAGAAAATCCCCTATATGTTAATAGTGGGGGCTAAAGAAATTGACAATGGTACTGTTGCTGTTCGCCATCGTGACCAAGGTGACTTAGGGGCTCTAACTGTTGACAGATTTATTCAAGAGATTGGTAGGGAAATATCCGAACACCGTACAGGTCGTGGAAATTAGTGTTGACTACATTCTTACAATATGCTATAGTTG
>JAAYWY010000192.1 GCA_012516165.1 Bacillota bacterium | reverse complement strand
TCGTCAAAAGAATACTCAAAATTGCATACCGTAAGTTTAGCACCAGTGGCTAATGCCGCCCCCCGCGCACAATTAACAACTTTAGAAACCACTTGATCCAGGTACTTTCTGTTACTGGCCCGCACATAAAAGCGGGCTACCGCTTTTTCCGGAACAATATTGGCCACCACTCCACCTTGAGTGACAATACCATGAATCCGCACATCTGGCCGTACATGCTCACGCAACGCATTGATGGCATTAAAGGTCAGTAGCACCGCATCTAACGCATTGATTCCCTCCTGAGGTGCGGCGGCCGCATGAGCTGCCCGCCCCTGAAAAGAAAACTCGATAGCGTCCATAGCTAGTGATGGCGCTGATAGCACAGTGCGAGCTGCCGGATGAATCATCATGGCAGCATCAATTTCTTGGAAAGCCCCATAAGCGGCCAAAGGCACTTTAGCCCCGTTGCTCTCCTCGGCTGGTGTTCCATACACATGGATACTACCGTCAATCTCATCTAGAAGCGGTGCCAAGGCCAAAGCAGCCCCCACTGCTGCTGCGCCAATGATATTATGGCCACAGCCATGCCCTATCTCCGGCAAAGCATCATAATCAGCCAAAAAAGCCACCGCTGGTCGCTGTACCCTGCCAGCCAGCACCCCATGAAAAGCCGTGGGAATATTAAAAAATTCTTTTTCCACTGTAAAGCCAGCAGTTATAAGCTCCTTAACCAACAATTCACTAGCAAAAGACTCTTCCCCGCCAATTTCTGGACAATCATGAATAGCCTGGCTGATCTTGGCTAAGCGATCGCTTAAACAGTCTACTTTGTGCCAGACTCTTTGCTTAAGAACTGTCCGTGTGCTATCATCCACTTCTAAGCCCCCTTACCAGGTTTATTGTTGCAACTGTTTTTTCTGCTGTCTGCTGTCTATTGGATCAACTGAGCAGGAGTCATCGATATTAGTTCATTAAGTCCTAGTTCCATATCTACTACTGGTTTTCCTTCCGTTTATTGTGCATTACTTTACAAGGCTATGATAGTTATAAATAAAGCTTGTCGCTACCTCCCTGATAATTTGGGCGAACAATGGAACTTAAGATTGATGTAATATTCGTCTTACCCTTGACACTCTTTGTTAGGATTTGGTAAGATAAGAGCAAACAAAATATGGTGCCTTCATATAGTTCCGGGAATAGGGCTCGGGAGTATCTACCAGATGGCCGCAAACCATCTGACTATGGGGGAAAGTGTACCTAGGGTTCCGGTCCCTTTGGCCGGTAAAAGGCCTGTTTTAGTTCCGGTCCAAGTGGTACAGCCTTGTGGTAAGTTGTGGTGAAAAATAGTATAGTAGGATGAGTTGCCACCTACCCACAAGGTACACCGAAGGGATAAAAGCCCAGGCGGGGAAGTTTCGCTCACAGTTGTTGTGGAAGCGACCCCGCCTGGGTAAATTTTGTTTTAAAGAAGGTGATTAAAAAACCAGGAGTAAGCTACCTCACTGGCCAAAATCCATGTTGGATAACGAATAGGAGGAAGAAAAGTGGAACGTTTTTTCCGTTTGCGGGAAAAAAATACCGATGTTAAGACCGAATTAATGGCCGGACTTACCACCTTTATGACCATGGCTTATATCCTTTTTGTTAATCCCGATATCTTAAGTGCAGCCGGAATGCCCTTTGGCCCTGTTATGACCGCCACAGCTGTCTCAGCTGGCCTTACAACTATTTTAATGGGGTTGGTCACTAATTATCCTTTTGCTCTGGCCAGCGGCATGGGTTTAAACGCTATGTTTGCCTTCGTAGTTGCTCCTGCAGCCGGTTGGCAGGCAGCTCTAGGCGTAGTGTTTATCGAGGGGATCCTATTTTTAGTTTTATCAGTTCTAGGAATAATAGATTATATTGATGCCGGAATCCCTGCCAGCCTCAAACGAGCAACAGCTGCTGGTATTGGTCTTTTTATTGCATTTATCGGGCTACAAAATGCCGAGATTATAGTCCCCAGCGATGCCACTTTAGTAACATTAGGCAATCTTGCTAAACCCGACACCCTGTTAGCTTTAATCGGTCTTATAATCATGGCCGTCCTTATGGCCAAAAAAGTAAAAGGGGCTATCCTTCTTGGTATTCTTTTGACCACTGTAATAAGCTTCTTTATGGGAATTAGGGCCTTCCCTACCAGCCTAGGTGATATCTTTGGTCTCCCTGAAAGTTTAGCCCCCATTGCTTTTCACATGGATCTTCCAGGAGCACTAAATCTTGGCTTTATGACGATTTTTGCTTTTGCTTTCGTTGATATTTTCGATACTCTAGGGACATTAATGGGAACCGGAGCTAGGGCCAATTTCCTCGATCAAGACGGACGGCTGCCCAAAGTGAAAGAAGCCATGACTGTCGATGCTATAGGTACAATTTTAGGAGCTGTCCTTGGCACCAGCACCGTCACCACCTATGTAGAAAGCACCGCCGGCGTTTCAGAGGGAGGACGCAGTGGTCTAACCGCTGTGGTAGTGGGTGTCCTGTTTTTAGCCTCGCTTTTCTTAGCCCCTCTGGCCAGCTTGGTACCTAGCGCAGCCACTGCTCCGGCTCTAATTATCGTGGGTGTCCTAATGATAGGTGCAGTTACCGATATTGATTTTAACGATTTCACCGAAGCTTTCCCCGCATTTGTTACTATGTTATTCATGCCCTTCGCTTACAGTATTGCCGACGGAATTGCTGCCGGTTTCCTAGCTTACCCTATTGTAAAAATAGTTGCTGGCCGCAATAAAGAAGTACATTGGTTTACCTATAT
>JAAYWY010000024.1 GCA_012516165.1 Bacillota bacterium | reverse complement strand
TTTCTTGGGAGTGCCGCCCGTAAATTTGCCGTAGATAAAGACCCCAAGGTGGAAGAAATCCTGGCAGTGCTTCCCGGGGCTAACTGTGGTGCCTGCGGTTTTCCCGGCTGCAGTGGTTTAGCAGCAGCCATTGTCAAGGGGGAAGCGGCGGTCAATGCTTGCAAAGCTGGGGGAGCATCGGTGGCTGAACAAGTGGCAGATATTATGGGCGTAGAATCATCTACCGATGACCGCCAAGTGGCCCGACTTCTTTGCCGGGGGGGTTACAAGCAGGTTGTGTACCGGGCTGAATATGTGGGCTTGACTGATTGCCGGAGCGCTAAAGCGTTTGGCTGTGGGGGCAAGGCTTGTACTTTTGGTTGCTTAGGATTGGGTAACTGTGCTCGTGCCTGCCCGTTTGGTGCCATAACTATGGGGGAGGATAATCTACCAGTGATTGACCCTGATGTATGCACCGGCTGTGGCGTTTGTGTGCAGACCTGTCCCCAGTCAGTATTAGCATTAGTACCAGCCAAAAACAAAGTGTTTGTGGCCTGCAGTTCCACCGTGCCGGGGCGAGAAGTACGCAAGGTCTGTCAGGTGGGTTGCATTGCCTGCCGCATTTGTGAAAAGACTTGTGAATATGATGCTATACATGTCGAAAATAACCTGGCAAAAATTGACTATAGTAAATGTACTAACTGTGGTCGTTGTGCTGAAAAATGCCCGCAAAAGATTATTATCAATGAAAATACAACCCCAAAAGTGCAGACGGCGGCGATATAAAAATTTATCTGCTAAAACTGTAGAAGATTCTTAGCGGTCGAACGCTTATTATGCATGAAGAGGCTCTCTGTAAGTGAAGGTGAACTTTAGTGCGGATAAAGTGGACCAAAACTGCAGTCCTTTGTTTATTAGTGGCTATGGTACTAAGCAGCTGCAAAACTACGCCAACTGAAGTACAAAGGACCGAATTTCTAATGGATACAACCATCACTATAACCGCCTATGGTCCCAAAGCCAAGAAGGCAGTGTCGGCGGCTTTTGCTGAAATGCGGCGGGTGGCGGACTTGATGAATGCTAACGATCCGGCTAGTGAAGTGGCATATATCAACCAAAATGCTGGTATAAAGCCGGTGAAAGTTAGCCCGGAGACTTTTGAATTGCTTAAACTCTCCTTGCACTATAGCCAACTATCGGTGGGGGCCTTTGATGTCACTGTTCGCCCTTTGGTGGAGCTTTGGGGGATTGGTAAAAAAGATAACTATGTACCCTCAAAAGAGGAAATTCAGCAAGCTCTTAAGCTGGTGGATTATCGAAAATTAGTGCTAAATGACCAGGAACAATCGGTGTTCTTACCAGTTAAAGGCATGGGTATCGATTTGGGTGGTGCAGCCAAAGGTTATGCTGCTGACCGGGCCCGGGCAGTGTTGCAGGAGTATGGTGTTAACTCAGCACTAGTGGATGCCGGTGGTAATATCTGGACAGTAGGGGTAAGGCCAGATGGCGAAAAATGGCGCATCGGTATTCGCCATCCGCGGCCGGAAATGGGCAGTAAAATTCTAGCGGTATTGCCTGCCCAAGATTTGACCCTAGTTACATCCGGGGACTATGAACGCTATTTTGTAAAAGATGACGTACGCTATCATCATATTTTTGATCCCCGTACCGGGTGGCCAGCTCAGGGTGTAATCTCGGCCACCATTGTTGGTACTAACGGCGCTGAGGCGGATATTTTGTCCACAACTGTATTTGTGTTAGGCCCCAAGAAAGGACTAGCCCTGGCGGCAGAATCAGGAATCACAAAAGCTATAGTTGTGACCCCTGATTTACAAGTGTTTACTGCTGGCCGTGATTTACCAGAGATGGAATTTGTAAATGGAGAGAAGGAGGGAAAAAATCAGTGACGCGGGCTGACAAATTAGTTATAGTTGGGGTATTGGTGGCGGCAACATTGTTGGGCAGCTCGTTTTGGCTATGGAAGGCCCATAACCAGATCACTGATGTCCCTCAGGTGATAATCGAAGTAAACGGAGAGATTAAGGAGCAAATTCCCCTAACAGAGCTTAAACCTGGCAAACAGTACCAGATTCAGGGTGTGCTCGGGTATAGTGTAGTGGAAGGTGGGGAAAATAAGGTAAGAATGGTAGAATCACCCTGCCCAGACAAAATATGTGTGGGTATGGGTTGGATTGAACACCCCGGCGAGGTTATTGTTTGTCTGCCTAATCGTGTGGTAGTTCGTATCATAGGTAAAAGTAATACTAAGCTAGATGGTATAAGCCAGTAAGGAGATGTGGGCATGGGTACCCGCGAGGAGCAAACTAGGCGTCTTTTATACCTGTCCTTGTTAGTGGCAGGTGGTACGGTGCTTCATGTGATAGAATCATATTTGCCAGCCCTGGGTGCGCTACCCGGGGCTAAATTAGGTTTGGCCAACATTGTAACCATGTTGGCCCTAATGGCTTATCCTCCAGCCGATGTGTGGAAGGTGGTAGGGTTGCGCGTCTTTTTAGGTTCTCTTTTAGGAGGCACATTGCTTACCACCACCTTTTTTTTGAGCTCAGCTGGGGCCGTGGGTAGTGCTATTGTAATGATGTTGGCCTTAAAGTGGGGCAAAGGTGTTATTAGCACAGTTGGTATTAGTATTTTAGGCGCGGTAGCCCATAACTTATCTCAACTTATTGTAGCGGCTTTTCTCACCCACAGCTGGGGTATTTTCTTTTATTTACCTTACCTCTTATTATTTGCCCTCCCTACAGGTTATTTTATCGGTATTCTTACTAGATTAATTAGACGCGCGTTACCTTCTTTTTTCAGTGTGGAATCGGCTGGAAATGATAAAAATCAACAGGACTTAGACCACCAGTGTGGAATATGTCAATGAGGTTCTATTCTCCAAAGGAGGTTTGATGTTTGTGCGCAGATATCGTAGCACGGGCCTATTAATAGTCTCGCTTTTAGCTGGGGCCTTAATAGGTGGTCTTCTGGGGCAACTATTCGCTACTTACCTTCCTTTTTTAGCACTGGGCCAGACGGTGGGCTTTACTCCTATCACTTTTAACCTTGGGGTATTAGAGCTTACCTTGGGATTTGGCTTGCATTTTACAGTAGCTGGGGCCATTGGGCTTTTGTTGGGCTACTTGCTATACAGGCAGCTATAGAGGCGAAGGAGCATGAAAAAATTAGTGTTAGCGTCAAAATCGCCCCGACGCCGTGAACTTTTAGCTGGACTGGGAGTGCCGTTCTCAGTAATACCAAGCAAAGTCAGTGAAACAATAACTGACGCTAATCCAGCTACGCTGGTGGAAGAACTAGCCCGCCATAAAGCAGAATCGGTGGCTTGTGAGGTTCTCTTGGACCAACAAGCATTAGTTATAGGTGCCGATACCATTGTAGTACTAGATGGAATTATTCTAGGGAAACCAAAGGATGAAGCGGATGCTGCTAGTATGCTACAATGTTTGTCTGGCCGTTGGCACCAGGTATTCACTGGCGTAGCGGTTACCCAGCCAGGATCGGGTTGTAGTTTATCTTGTCATGAAGTAACAGCAGTTAAGTTTCGTTCTCTTAGTGCCGAGGAGATTGCAGCTTATGTTGCTACCAAAGAGCCGCTGGACAAAGCTGGTGCATATGGAATACAGGGAAAAGGGGCGCTGTTGGTAGAGCGAATCGACGGTTGTTATTTCAATGTGGTGGGACTACCTTTGGTTAAATTGGCAGGACTCCTTGCCCATTTTGGTGTAGACTTATTGCTAGGGGAGAGGGGAATTGGGCATGAAGTACCACCTGACAATAAAAGAGCTGCCCCCTGATAGCCGTCCTCGTGAACGACTAATTGAACAAGGAGCAGAAAACTTGGCTACAGCCGAGCTTTTGGCTATTATTCTACGGACTGGTAGTCGAGGTTACACAGCGCTGCAGGTGGCTCAACAGTTGCTGGTAGCGGGTGGCGAAAATGGGTCGTTGCGGTATTTGGCCACAGCTGACATTAATGAGCTGTCTTCCTTCCCTGGCATGGGGCCAGCCAAGGCCGCCCAGATAAAAGCAGCTTTGGAACTGGGGAAACGATTAGTTCAAGAAGAGCCAGGGCGAGGAGATTTTGTACGTTCACCAGAAGATGCCTATTTCTTAGTAAAAAACGATATGCGCTACTTAGACCGGGAACATTTTTGCACCATCATGCTAAATACTAAGAACCAGGTTCTATTCCAAGAGACAGTAGCAGTGGGAAGTTTAAGCGCTGCTTTGATTCATCCCCGAGAATTGTTTAAAAACTGCATTCGAAAAAGTGCAGCTGCTATCATATTAGTGCATAATCATCCTAGCGGTGATCCAGAACCTAGCCCGGAAGACATTAAGCTTACCGGCCGGTTAGTACAAGCCGGGGCCCTTCTAGGGATTCAGGTGTTGGATCACATAATCGTTGGCGATGGGTGTTATGTTAGCTTGCGGGAAAGAGGTTTGATTCAAGCAGCGGTACATCCGGGGGTAAAATCAGGTGAGGACTAATAATGAACAAACAAACCAATCGGCTAACTAGCAAACGGAGAAAGGAGTCCAGGAGTAGATGGTGTTAAGCTTCATCCTTAACCAGTTCTCTCGTGATATGGGTATTGACTTAGGGACGGCCAATACCTTAGCCTTTGTCAAAAACAGAGGTATTGTTCTTCAGGAACCATCAGTAGTAGCTATTCAACGTGATACAGGTTCTATTTTGGCAGTGGGCGAAGAAGCCAAACGAATGATTGGTCGTACGCCGGGCAATATTGTTGCTATTCGTCCTATGAAGGACGGTGTGATCGCTGATTTTGATGTGACCCAGGCTATGATGCGCCATTTTATTACTAAGGCCAACCGGGCCCGAGGTATTATTAAACCACGGGTTATTGTGAGTATTCCATCTGGTGTCACCGAGGTGGAAAAACGGGCGGTGCTCGATGCTACTTTGCAGGCGGGCGCAAGGGAAGCTTTCCTTTTGGAGGAGCCCATGGCAGCTGCCATTGGGGCAGAGCTACCGGTGCATGAACCTACTGGCAACATGGTGGTGGATATTGGTGGAGGAACCACAGAAGTGGCTGTAATTTCGCTGGGGGGTATTGTTACCAGTCGCTCTATTCGGATCGGTGGTGACGAAATGGATGAAGCCATTGTGCAGTACATTAAGCGTACTTATAACCTCATGATCGGCGAAAGAACAGCCGAAGAAGTAAAAATTGATTTAGGCTCAGCTTTTTTAGCGGAAGAATTGACTAATGCTGAACGAGAAATCCGCGGCCGGGACTTGGTAACCGGCTTGCCTAAGACTATCCGGGTAACGGCGGTAGAAATTCATGAAGCGTTAGCTGAGCCCGTTACCGCTATTGTCGAGGCTGTTAAGGTTACGTTGGAAAAAACGCCGCCGGAGTTGGCAGCGGATATTATGGATCGGGGTATTGTTATGACTGGTGGAGGCTCGCTGTTACATGGTGTGGATACGTTACTGCAAAAAGAAACTGGTATGCCAGTATATGTAGCGGAAAATGCCCTGACCTGTGTAGCCATGGGTACCGGAAGGGCCTTAGATGAAATTGACGTCTTAGGCCGAGTACTAATTACCCCTAAGCGCGGTTGAGGAAGGCGGTATTGCCATGCCTGAGCAGGCGCGAAATCGTAAATACCTGCTTTTGGCTGTGGCTACGGTGCTCCTGACTTTATTAATGAGCATTGCGGCCAAGCACGGAGAAAATATTGATTCTACAGAGGGATTTGTACGCGATGTGCTAGCACCGGTGCAAAAGGTGGTTTTGACTTTGACCAACAAGGTGGGGTCAGCTGTACAGAGCATCGCGGAAATTCGATACCTCAGGGCCGAAAATGAACGTCTTAAATCAGAGTTAGCCGAGCTAAAAGCGCGGGAAAACGTATTAATAAATGTGTGGAACGAAAATGTGCGGCTACGAAAACTGCTAGATCTACCACCAGAGATAACGGAGTTTAATTTGTTAGCGGCACGGGTGGTGGCTCGAGATCCCAGTAATTGGTATGAGACCATGTCAATAGATAAGGGTGAACTAGCAGGAGTTCAGGTGGGTAGCGTGGTTGTAACCAACGTTGGTGTAGTAGGTCGGGTGAATAAAGTCTCTGCTACTAGCGCTGAGGTACTGCTTATCAGTGACCAACGAAGCGCTGTTGGTGCTATGGGTCAAATTAGTCGGGATGTGGGGGTATTAGGCGGTGGCGACGCGTATGGAATTTGCCGCCTAATTTATCTGCCGCGTACTGCTACTATACGGACTGGGGAAACAGTTGTAACCTCTGGTTTAGGGGGAGTGTTTCCCAAAGGATTAGTATTAGGGCGCGTGGTGGAAGTAAGTACAGAGGATTATGGGCTCGGAAAATTCGCCCGCGTACAGCCAGCAGTGGATTTAGATCATTTGGAAGAAGTGTTAGTAATTCTTGGACCGAAGAACTAGGGGAGAGGAATATGGGCTTTTCCGGCAAACGTTTGGCAACAGTTGCGGGGAGCATGATAGGTATTTTACTACTACAAAGCACACTGCTATACAATGTTCGTTTTTTCGGGGCCAGGCCAGACTTGGTGTTGGCAATGGTGGGTTCGATAGCTCTGCTGCGTGGTTGGTCCGAAGGTTTACTGTGGGGTGTATTCGGTGGCCTGGCACAAGACTTTGTTACAGGGAGCATTCCTGGGAGCCATGCCTTGGCAAAGAGCATTATTGGTTTTACCTTGGGTCTGTTAGAAGGTAAGGTTTTTCGAGAAAATGCTTTTTTACCGTCCTTGGCTTTATTTATAGGTGCGTTAGTAGAAGGCATTATTTTTTTCTTGGCTGCCGGTGTTTTTGGCCAGATAAAATGGAGCTTTGTGTTCGCTTTGCGGATGGCCATTTTGCCAGCAGCGGTTGCCACTACTATTTTTGCACCACTAGTGTATCGCTTATGTAACCGGATTTATGATCCGCCACGTTTTGGCTCTTTATGAGGTGAAGGTTATGAATCCTAAATTGCTGGAGCAGCGCTTAACTTATATGACTCTGATTGCCATATTGATTTTTGCGATACTTATTGGAAGATTAGGTTATTTGCAGCTGGTCGAAGGTGAAAAGTACGAAAAAATGGCAACCGAAAACCGTATTCGTCTGTTACCATTAGCAGCACCACGTGGCGATATCCTGGACCGAAAGGGACGACCGTTGGTGACCAGCCGTTTAGCCCCAGTGGTGAGCGTAGTGCCCATGGATATGAATGATCCTGACCATGTTTTGGGGCGATTAAGTGAAATCTTAGGTTACGATGTTAAAAAAACAGTCAACGATACAATAAAGCGACTACAAGAGCGCAAGGAATATCGTCCCTACACGCCGATTCGTATTGCTACTGATGCTGATATCACCACGTTGACTAAAATTGCTGAACATCAGTTAGAGCTTCCCGGTGTTATGGTGGAAGAGCAACCAGTACGGGATTACTTATTAGGCGATGTGGGAGCTCATGTGTTGGGCTATGTACGGGAAATATCGAAGGAAGAGCTGGAGACCTGGCGAGACAAAGGTTACAAGATGGGCGATATTGTGGGCAAGACTGGTTTGGAACGTGTTTATGATGAATACCTGCGGGGCGAACCAGGTGGCCAACAAGTAGAAGTAGATGCCGATGGACGGGCAGTAAAAATTCTCCCTGGACGGAAAAAGCCGATACCAGGGTGCAATATTAAGTTAACTTTGGATAAGGATGTTCAAGAAGCTGCTGTCTTGGGACTGCGAGCGGCCATGGACAGCATTAAACGAGAGTTTCCTACTAAGGCAGGAACAGCGGTGGCCATTGATGTGAAAACCGGCGGTATTTTAGCTATGGCCAGTGAGCCGTCGTTTGACCCCAATATTTTTACTAAGGAAACTATACCGTCCGATATTTGGACTAGCATTAATGACCCTAAATGGCAACCTCAACTTAACCGGGCTATTCGTGGCGTTTATCCACCAGGTTCCACCTTCAAGATGGTGACAGCTACGGCTGGCTTGGAAACAGGAACTATTGGGCCCGAGGATACTATTGTGGATCGAGGCGTTTACTGGCGTGTAGAACCAAAAAAATGCTGGAAAAGTGGTGGACATGGGGTAGTTAATCTCACCCGCGCCATAGCTGTTTCCTGCAACGTTTATTTTTATGATCTAGGGTATCGTGTGGGCATCGATAATCTTAATAAATATGCTGCTTTATACGGTTTGGGCCAACCCACCGGTGTGGATCTTTATCCAGTGGAAGCTAGTGGGTTGTTGGCTACCCCGGAGTGGAAACTGGAAAACTACAAAACGTTGGGCCTTCGCCAACCAGAACCTTGGCAGCCGGGAGAAACCTTAAGCGCTGCTATCGGTCAAGGTTTTTCCTCTTTTACTCCTTTGCAGATGGCCAATTATATTGCCACGTTAGCCAATGGCGGTACGCGTTATCGCCCTTATTTTGCCAGTGAGATTGTAGCACCCGATGGTCAGGTAGAGCGTATGGTGGAGCCGCAGGTGGTGGAAGAACTTAATCTTAAACCGGAGACGGTGGCTGCGCTTCAAAAGGGAATGTATCTGGTTACCCAGGGAGAAGGCACAGCAGCCTACTATTTCCAAGGGTTTCCCCTAAAAGTGGCTGGGAAAACAGGTACAGCCCAGAACTCCCAAGGTACTGACCACGGATGGTTTGTTGGCTTTGCCCCCTATGATAATCCAGAGATCGCAGTGGCAGTGCTGGTGGAACAGGGGGGGCATGGTGGTTCAGCGGCAGCGCCGGTAGCAAAGGCTATGTTTGAAGCCTACTTTGGTTTGACCCATGAGGCCAGCATTACTCAAGGTTCATCTTTAAGCACTGCCGAAGAGTAATAATTTATGTCTAAAGATGGAAAAACGCGGGGTAATTTACCCTGCATTTTTTAATGGAAAAAGCAGGATTTACTGATGCGTATTTAGAATTAAATGGAATGAGACTATCTTATTAATATCAAG
>JAAYWY010000191.1 GCA_012516165.1 Bacillota bacterium | reverse complement strand
TAACATCAATTATTATACCATATGTTCGCAAACTCGGTGGTTCAGACAGTATCCGTTCGCCCCGCTGGGTACAACACAATCAAATGAAGAATCTCACCGCATGGTCCCTTCCCGGTCTTCTGGTTATAAAGCCACCAGTAGCTGGCGAACATTCTTCCAGCCTAATGAAACACTGCGGGAAGTCATCCTTCGGTGCTGGCAAATTCACTTCCCAGCCCTGCTTCCTTGCTGTAACTGCCTTTTAGTGGCTTCGCAACCACAGCTTCGACAACCTCAAACTGGGCCTTACTTTCCCTCTGCCACAGCAAGTACCGCCCCTAGCAGCACATCGGCTCCTTTTTTGAGATCAGCATAATCGGTCCATTCTTCCGGACAGTGGCTGCGGCCGCCTTTACTGGGCACAAAAATTAGGGCAGCATCGGTGAGGGTAGCCATTATTTGGGTATCGTGTCCGGCGCCGCTTATCATGGTTTTGGCACTGATACCGCGAGCTTTGGCTTCCTCAGCAATAACATTCCGTAGCTGATCAGAAAGCTGCGCTGGCTTAGCATCCAACTTGGTAGTAAGGGTATAGGATAAGCCTTCTTCTTTGCTGCAGGCTTCTTTTAGCGCTGCTTGAAACCTTTGGCTCAGTTCCTCTAAGGCTGACTCCCGATGGGATCTTAAATCTACAGTAAAATGAACTTCTCCCGGTACAATATTAGAAGCACCGGGGAGCACTTCCATTTTACCGACTGTACCCACGGCTCCACCACCCACATCACGTGCAATCTGTCTTACCTGTTGCACCACCTCGCTGGCAGCCAGCAGGGCATCAGCCCGCATGTGTATGGGGGTGGTACCGGCATGGTCCGGGCGGCCAGTGATTTTAACTTGGTAGGTTTTCAGGCCCACAATAGCTTCCACCAGGCCTAAAGCTGTGCCTTCAGACTCTAAGATCGGTCCTTGTTCCACATGCAGCTCAAAAAACGCTTTTAACTCTTCAGGGCGGCGCTGGGCGGCTTTAATATTGGCCGGATCCAGGCCAAATTCGCGCATGGCTTGGGCTAAAGATACCCCCGCCTCATCGCAGTGCCCAATTAACTCTTCCTCTGTTACCATACCGGCCATGGCCCGGCTGGCAAACAAACCACCGCCAAAACGTCCCCCTTCTTCTTCTATCATGGCGATAAACTCTATTGGATAGTGAGTTGTAATGTTATGCTCATTCAGCACCCGAGCAATCTCCATAGCTACCACCACTCCGGCTGTACCGTCAAAAGCACCTCCGTGTTTAACCGAATCAAAATGGGATCCCAACATAACTGTAGGTCCTTCTACTTGTCCCTGACGGCGCCCAATCACGGTACCAGCCGCGTCTTCCGAAACCGCGAGCCCTGCCCGCTGCATCTCGTCTTTAATATAGTTCCGGGCTGCTCGGTCCTCTGGCGTAAAAGAAAATCTAGTTACCCCTTCCTTTGGGGTGGCTGTAAATTGAGCTAGCTGTTCAATATCCTGCTTAATCCGTTGAACATTGGTTTCCATAATAAATTCGCCTCCATTGTTCCTATTCTTCCTTAATATTACCAAAAACAGCTCCTTTTCTCCATACATTGGAATCTCATCTTGGCAACTCTATACATCTCTGTGCCGAAAACATTTGGAATAATGCAGTAATCCGAGTTAGAGTCATAATAAGAGACTGTTGATGAAACTAAAATAGCGGTAGCTCTATTTAACGGGCTGCCGCTATTTTAATCTTGGAGAACACAGCACCTGGCATAAAAAGCTTCTGCCACCATAAACATAAACAAGCCAATAGATACCATCCAAATAACTGCCACCAACCATATGACAGCTGAAACTAGCATAGCCCCAGCTAACCATAGTTATACTAATTATCAGTCCACGGGTTATCTACATGTTCTCGATTTTTGCCATTATCCTTATTTCTCTTTGATAGTAGGTACCGCCTTTAGATTTATTCTCAATATAACTAGTTTTGTTCTTCAACCCTTTGTCCTGTCAGGGATGAAAATTATGCAAATACTCATGTATGAAAAAATGGGCTTCTAGTCAGATACCCACGATGG
>JAAYWY010000190.1 GCA_012516165.1 Bacillota bacterium | reverse complement strand
TTCGTGCCGTACCTCTGGCGAGAGCTGTGCTATTTGCTCTGCTTCAATATACGGGGGGTTAGAAACAACAAGGTTAAACTTAAGCCCATCAGCCGGTGCGCTGCCTTCTGGCGGCCATAAATCGCCAGTTTCAAAATGCAAGCGGGACTGGACCTGATGGCGTCTAGCATTGGCTCTAGCCACAGACAACGCATCAACCGAAATATCGGTGGCTGTAACCTGAATTTTTGGCAGATTCACCGCCAGGGTCACAGCAATTGCTCCACTGCCGGTGCCGATATCTAAAACCCAGGCGTTCGGTGGGAGCCTCTTTTCCTGAAACAATTCTAGCGCCCGCTGTACCAGTATTTCTGTCTCTGGACGCGGTACTAACACTGCTGGTGTAACCTGAAAAGTCAAGCCGTAGAATTCTTTTTCTCCGGTAATATAAGCCACCGGCGTGCCCGAAGCACGCCGATTTAGCATTTCCCGCCACCGAGGATCGCTATCCGGCAACCAAGGCAGGGGCAAATTCTGGTAAAACTCTTCCCGGCTCTGCCCTGTCAGATGGCGGAGTAAAACTTCTGCATCCAAGGCTGGCGTCTTTACCCCAGCCCGGCGCAGAAACTCCGTTCCTTGCCGCCATACTTCCCGCAATGTTACCATGCCTTATCCCACCTGTTGTAACTTTTCCGCCTGTTCAGTGGTGATGAGAGGCTCAATAATCTGGTCCAAATCCCCCTCCAGCACCGCCGTCAGCTGATGAAGCGTAAGTCCGATACGGTGGTCCGTTACCCGGTTTTGGGGGAAATTATAAGTGCGGATCCGTTCGCTGCGATCGCCGGTACCAACCTGACTTCGCCTGGCCTCTTCCAGTTCCGCCTGTTGTTCTGCCTGGGCCATATCTAAAAGCCGCGCCCGTAGTACCCGCATAGCCTTTTCCTTATTCTTAATCTGAGACTTCTCGTCTTGACAAGTTACCACCAGACCAGTGGGCAAGTGGGTAATTCTCACTGCTGAATAAGTGGTATTAACACTCTGTCCGCCGGGCCCGCTCGAACAGTAGGTATCAATTCTAAGATCATTAGCATTGATCTCAACATCCACATCTTCAGCCTCTGGCAGGACAGCTACCGTGACAGTGGACGTATGAATACGGCCACCTGATTCTGTTACCGGAATCCGCTGCACCCGATGCACACCGCTCTCAAATTTAAGGCGGCTATATGCCCGTTCACCATTTATAGCAAAGATAATCTCTTTAAACCCGCCCAGTTCAGTGGGATGAGAAGATAGAATCTCCGTTCGCCAGTTGCGGCCTTCGGCATACCGCTGGTACATCCGAAATAGTTCGCCAGCAAATAAAGCCGCCTCATCTCCGCCAGCTCCAGCACGAATTTCCATAATTACGTTCTTTTCGTCCAGCGGATCCTTGGGTAAAAGTAGGACCCTAAGTTCCTGCTCCAGCTCTTTTATACGCGAATTTAAGCGCTCAATCTCACTTTCCACCAGTTCCATAAAATCCGGTTCCAGCTTCTCTTGTAAGAGCTCCTGGTTTTCTGTAAGCTCCTGCTGTACCTGTTTGTATTCGCGATAACAATTCACAATAGGCTCCAAACTAGCGTGGGCCTTAGCATGCTGCTGCCATTTATCTTGGCGCGCCAATAACTCAGGATCGGCCATTAACTGGCCTAACTCTTCATAGTGCCGTTCTATTTCTCCTAATTTATCAAACATAGTGGTCATAGTATCACCTCGGGCTCTCTTTGAGCAACTTCGCGTAGCGCTACTAGCGCCACTTCAATTTGAGCTTGGTCCGGCTCACGCGTAGTCAATTTCTGCAACCACAAGCCGGGCCCAGAAAGCAACTTAACTAAAGAAGAATTGGATCGTCCCGCCAAACGCAGCCATTCATAGGATAGCCCAGCCACCAAAGGCATCATTAGCAGCCGGGACAATACCCGCAGATACAACGTGGGCCAACCAAGAAAAGCAAACAGCAAAATGCTTACCACCATTACATACAACAGGAAACTTGTGCCACAGCGAGGGTGCAAAGTACTAAATGGGGCCGCATCCGCTGCTGTGAGCGGTAATCCTTTTGCCTCATAGGCATGCACCACTTTGTGCTCTGCCCCATGATATTCAAAGATACGTCGTACATCCTTAATAAAGGTAATACTAACAATGTAAACAAGGAAAATGCCTAAGCGTAAAAAACCTTCGCCCAAACTTAAAACAAAAGCATTGTTAGTTTTTCCTAACCACCGCATAAGAACCGTTGGTAAAAGAATAAAAAGCCCTACACCAAATAACAATGCTGTGAGCATAGTAAATACTAACTCTTTAGTAGTCAGTTTTTCTTCTTCGCCGCCAAATTGGCTAGCCGAAAAACTCAAGGCCTGAATACCTAATATGAGTGAGTAAATCAGCGATGTGGCTCCACGCACCACCGGCCAACGCAAAAAGCCTAGATGCGGCGGCGGTGTCCATACACGGCGCACGTCGGTAACAATGTCTCCATCTTCACGTCGTACAGCAGTAGCCACCCAAGATTCTCCGCGCATCATTACTCCTTCTATCACTGCTTGGCCGCCTAGTTGCCGACTCATGTCTCTCGTCCCCTCCCTACTGTTGGGACCTGGTGCTCAAAGCAGAAAAAACCGACTCTACTCCCTAGGCTGTGGCAAGAATACACCCAGCACTAAGAAGCAGAGCCGGTGCTCTGCTACTTAAGACCAAATCTTTTTGTAAACCGCTCTACCCGGCCACCGGTATCAATAATCTTCTGCTGGCCAGTGAACAGTGGATGGCACTGGGAGCATATTTCCACCCGCAGATTCTCTTTGGTGGAACCAGTCTCAAAAGTTGCGCCACAAGCACATCTTACTACGGTCTTATGGTAAGCAGGATGAATGTCCTTTTTCATTGCTGTCACCCTTTCTACATCTCTTAACCAAACTATTATAGCATGACCTTAAAGGTTATTGCAACAGAAGTCAAGGCAGGCGCGGCAGGGCTGTGGAAGCTAATACCCCCTTCGCGAAATTCGCCAATGGTACAAAGTAATTGTAGGAAAGGATCTGCCATGTGTTGAATTATATCCACGAGATCTCACCTTCCGAGCATCTTTGTTGGTACTCGTCCGAGCAGGATGGTGGGGTCTCCTTTCTATGTTCTTCCTCCAGATTCCTTTCTGGTTATGAGAAAGAGCGGAAAACTGGCCTACAGTTATTTTACTCTAACATAGTTAATAGTACGGGTAAAAACAAACAGAAAAAATTATATAAAATATTATTTTTATAGGCAGGAATTATTCACTCAAGATAGAATTATAAAATTGGGTCACCCAGTTACCAAGTGACCAATTGTTCTACAGGGGGTGAAACAAAATAGAAATTGAAAAGTGGCTCCTACCCATTAAAAAGAAGCGGCTGTATGAAGAAGTAACAGCCCAGCTCCTAAACCTTGTTGAACAAGGGACTATCAAGCCTGGTGATAAGTTCCCGCCAGAACGCGAACTGCAGGAAAGATTGCATGTTAGCCGAGCTGTCTTGCGTGAAGCCTTTCACCTCTTGGAAGCTAAAGGGTTGGTGGTCTCGATACAAGGAGATGGTCGTTACCTGCGCTCTATTCCCAGTAGCACACCCAATCCTGAGGTGCTAACCTTGCAGCTAGAAAAGATTTCGCTCATTGAAATTTACGAAACCAGGTTAGCACTAGAACCTATGGCAGCTAAACTGGCTGCAGCACGCGCCAACAACGAAGACCTAGAACACCTGGCACAAGTCCACGCCAGTTTGCAAGGTAAGGAACGAGGAGACGAAGAAGACTTTGCTTTTCACTTGGCAGTGGCAGAAACATCTAAAAACTATCTTTTAACTAAGTTGATAGCTACACAGCTTAATTTAGTGGCCAACTTTAGCGACGATGTTTTCCGACCGCTTCTTTCAGCCCATAAGATGTCTGATTACCTGCAAGACCACGCCTCTATCTTGCAGGCTCTAAGGGAGCAGGATGGTATTCGTGCATCTCACCTTATGGAAGAACATATTTCCTCATCATTGCGACTTTTATTATCACGTTAGGGGGAAAAGAACATGGATAGCCAGTGGAACCTACAAATAGATTCGGAACGAGCCTGGCAACATGTACGCCGACTTACAGAGGATATGCCTGGTCGTTACACTGGAACGAAGGAGTGCGAGCAAGCAGCAGAATATATAGCTACAGAACTACACCACGCCAAAGTGGATGAAGTAGAGATCGAAAATTACCCCGGTTATGGCACTTTTATTAGCCCTGGTAGCGTAGAAGTTTTAGCACCTGAGCATATATTTATTAATTGTGAAACCGTGGGCTACAGCCTGTCCACTGAAGCGCAGGGTCTAACCGCTGAGTTTGTCGATATTGGTCCTGGTTGGGAAGCCGATTGGCGCAAATACGATCTTACAGGGAAAGCTGTTCTATCTAACGCCTGGGAGGGACCAGGGACACCAGAAAAAGCACGTTTAGCAGCTGAGCATGGAGCAATAGCCTTGGTTTTGGTTACATGGCCTGCTCCAGAAGCAAACGTCTGTACTTTTCGAGCTTTCAAAGGAGTATGGGGTAACCCAGACCGGGAAAGTATGCATACTATTCCCTCGATAGTCGCTGTAACCATCAGCTACAGCGACGGTGTCCATCTTCGAACTCTTCTTAGAGGTCAGAATGTACAAGGTCGTATTTATGCCCAGGCAACCCGCGAATGGGTTACTCTGCACCAACCTATAGCTACTGTGCGTGCTGCACAGCCTACAGAAGACTTCATCTTGGTGGCTGGCCATCTTGATGTCTGGCGCCCTGGCGTAACCGACAATGCCACTGGTGTAGCGCTTATGCTTGAGATGGCGCGGTCCTTAACAGCACGACAAAAGGATTTGAAACGAAACATTGTCTTTGCTTTTTGGGACGGCCACGAGGTATTGGAGGCCACCGGTTCTTCCTGTTTTTTAGAAAAACATTGGGACGCTGTGCGGGAGCATGGAATTGCTCAACTTAATGTGGATTCACCCGGCTTAATCGGCGCCGATCACTATCTTTCTTTTGCTTCCTATGAAATGATGGACTTTTTGACTAATCTGCATGCTCAGTTACATTTTCCCGAAGAAATTAAAATAGCACCACTAACACGCGATAGCGATCAGTCTTTCTGTGGTGTAGGATTCCCTGGCTGGTTCACTATAGAATGGGGACCAAGCATACCAAAAGGCACCGCTACTATTCCTTTTTTCTGGTGGGGACATACTTTGTTCGATACCATAGATAAATTTGATGCAAAGCGGTTTGAACGTACAGCTGCTCTTTATGCCGCCTATGTAGAAGCACTTAGCAGCACTACCTCCATCCCCTACCGGTTGGCTCCTGCCGTAACTGCCCTAGATACAGCTATTAAAAAATGTATCTTTGAATGTCCATCACTGAACATTTGGTTACATCTAGAAACTTGTCAGCAGGAGTTAACAGAACTAGTACACTTAGCCCACCAACTGGATACAACTGTACAGGATCGTGCACCTATCGAACAGACAGCCATTTTAGCTCTTTACCGGGACATGATGCAATTGATTGCACCTATCTTATATACTGCTTCAGGCCGCTACCGTCAGGATCGGTATGGCGACCTTAGGTACCGTGAACCTGCTCCAATCCTTGCTCCCTGGCGTGCACTAGCCCAAACACCACCTCAGAGTGAGGACTGGTACCTTCTCTTAACGGAAAGCTTACGGGTCCGCAACCAGCTAAGTGACACTATCTACAAAGCTACCAGTCAACTGCGAACGACTCTAGCTTAAAGCAAGCTTTCATAGTTCACACCTTGCTCCTGGATTGGCACTATTAGCTTGGCTAACAGCTGGTATAATTTCACTACTGGCTGGACTTAGCTACGCTGAACTTGGTGCAGCTATGCCGCGGGCAGGCGGTGCCTATATTTATCTCCGGGAAGCATATGGGCCCTTAGCAGGGTTTCTTCTGGTATGGACCGAGTTCTTTGTTTCCAGTTCCGGTTCTATTAGCGCTCTGGCAATGGCATTTGCAACTTACCTTAGCGCTATTTATCCGCTAACGTCCCTTACTATCAAACTTGTGGCTATTGGCGTAATTGTCTTTCTTACTGCTGTTAACTGCCTGGGAGTACGCTTCGGTGGAGCAATTCAAAGCATATTTC
>JAAYWY010000189.1 GCA_012516165.1 Bacillota bacterium | reverse complement strand
GTAGGTTCGTTCGCTACATATTGTAGATCTACTTTGGTAGAATGTGAAATCTGACAGGTAAAAGTGCCGCCCCAGGCACTTTTTTTGGTTGTGGTTTCGGTGCCGCCAGCTGGATTACGCCCTCGTTCGGTGATGATTTGGTCATAATTGATACTGCCGTAGACATCTTGGATCTCTACTGCTCCCCAGGGCTGCTGGTAACCGGTACTGTCGCTTTTGATTTCCACCACCACTTCGCCTTCGTTGCGGTTAATGGTGTATACCTTGCGCCCCTCAAGATTGCCCGCAAAGTAAGACACCGCCGGTTCATGCAACGTAACTGTGGCCGCATTGAGAAGGCTGCGTTTATCATCGAGGGCAAACCGCTGGCGGCCTACTGACACTGTCTCCCTAATACGGCTAACCTCATTTTTAGCTGTGATTTCCTTCCCCTGTTCTTGCCAGGTGGTGGTTATGGTAAGCTGCCGGTCCAATTTGACCTCTTTCTCCCGATTTTCTAGCCGGTAACTGTAGGTACTATCCATTTTATTGTTCCGCGCTTGTCCCTGGCGTACAGTTACGGTGCCGGAAACCACCACCGGTTCACCTGTTAGAAAGATCAACTCTTGATAAGACTGTTCCTCGCGCACCCCTGGATCCCAAACTGCTGGCTGTGGTGGTAGAGCAGTTGCCGTTGCTGCTGCTACTTGTTGTACACCGAGCAACAATAAAGCAATAATCAAAGCTAATGTATTTTTTATCCTTCGTAGCAACAGGCTCACTCCTTTACCCACGCTAGCACCACTGTTTCCCCTCTTCGGAGGAAAACAATGTCGTCACCAACTGTTAGGGCTTCACCGGTATAAGCACGCCCATTTTTTATAACTAACGCTCGCCCGGCATCAAGCTCCACCTTGGTGCCAGCGTTCTGCCATGTGTCTTTAGCCGGACTAAAATCGGCCAAATCCCGTAGAACAATGCTCACCGCGCAGACACCATCTGCCTCTGGGGGTGTCCCTTGTTCTGTTACCGCCACCACCTGGGCTCTGCTTAACCGGGCAGCATCTAAATCCCGCACCGTCCATAAGGCTAGGGCCAAGGTATCGCCATCTTCGGTAAGGGCTAAAACTTCGGCATCATCATAACGGTCTTGCCACAATCCCTGGCGGAATTGATCCAACGTTAACCGGGCTGGCTCCTCATCCAACATGCTTACAATAACTGTGTCGCGGCTGAGGCCCAAGTCATCGCTCTCGCGACGGCGACGAGAAGACCAGGTACCATCAGTAAACGTTTGGTAGGAAGTCAAGGTAAAGGCCGTTCGACCTACGTTTTCAACCCGGCCCCGATAGATGGTAAAGCCAGGGAAGTGCCGTTGTTCTTTGCCCAAGACAGATACCACCAAGCCAAGGCTGCTCGTACCTGCTCGGCGGGTTAAAGCCTGGATACTGTCCCCTTCTTCAAGGCCATGGGGATCAGCCAAGCGGCCGTCTTTGAGGACTATGGCCCCGGGGCTCAAAATTAGCTCTGCATTAGGTAGTGTAACTAACCCCAAACCCGGGTTTATCTCATCAATGGCACCTTCATAGGATTTCTCTTGCCCTCGCCAAATTATAACTCTTAAGGCTTCCGGTCGGCCAAAACCGTCGCTTATAGCAGCATAAACCTCCGATCCAGTGAGCTGGGCAGCGGTGGTAAGATCTATCTCTTGGCTTTCATGCCAAAGGGTTGTTTCTGAACGAAGTGGTAAATCCATGGTGCCTGCAGCTTTTTCCCACACACCGCTATTTAAGCATTGTACATCGGTGAGAACAATATGACCGCTTCGCGGTGCAAAACTCCCCAACCGTCCTCGCACTAGATCCACCACGCGAGCGGCGGGGCCAGCTACCACCACTTGGCGAACCCAGGTACTGGTGGGTGATGGCAGGTAGAGCTGAACCTGATCGCCCGGCTGGATAGCATTTAAGGTACTTACTTGGCCTTGGGCCATAACTTGGGTGCTACTGTTGATATCATACCTAGCTGTACGGCCATCAGCCAGCACTAACAGCAGGCTCTGTGAATCCACCGTACGTACGCGCCCGCTCACTTTAAGCTCTGGTGGGTCGGCATCGTCGTAGTTGGCAGTAGCTCTGGCGGCAATTTCCAACACCATGCTGTCTATAACAGTGGCAGTGATTTCCATATCAGCCACCAGGTCGCTGACAGAAGCAGGTTTCCCATCTATGGTAATGCTAATGGTCGGCGACACTAATAGATGGTGAGCCACAAAACTATCATCACGTAAAACTAGCTGTTTGGTCGGTGCGTCTATTCTTTCTATTCGCCCGTACACTGTTACCGGCCCAGCAGGCAACACCTCAATAAAAGGCACTGTCTGATCACCCTGGACCAAATAACGCACCGTGTTTCCCGGCTGCAAAACATTGCCGTAAAAGAGCCGACCTTGCCTATAAACTACCGCTTGAGCTAACGGCCGTCCTTGGTAATCGGAACTAAGCTTAAGGGCTGCTTTGCTGCCTCCCGGACGTACCATAGTCCACAGCGCTGATCGAGCTGGCAGCCCAGCAATTTCTTCGTTTTCTATGATCTGCTCATCTAGTACACCTATCTCCCAGGACACACTCTGGTTAGGCGGCAGATAGCGGGTCAACTGATCCAGCATTACCGCCAGTTCAGATCGAGTCACCTGCCCTTGTGGGTTTAACTGCCCTGGGGCAGTAGGCTCTATGAGCCCAAATTCTAAGGCATACTGTACTAGGCCTTTTAATTCTGGGCTAATGGCACCTGCATCGCTATAGGCCGCTAGCACCACCGAACCAACCATGCTGCCAGTCCCCACAGTGTTTTCTAACACCCGGATACACCAAGCGGCTACTTCTTCTCGGGTTGCCGGAGCATACCAGGCTCTTGCGGCCCCAGCGGTGCCGCTGGATTTTTTATTCCCGCTATCTCCTGTTAATCCCTGAGCCATAGCTATGCTAATAAAACGGGCCGCCCAATCAGAAACACCAGCCATACTCTGATTATTCCCGCTCGCTACTATAGGCTGGTTATCCCACCCTAACAGCCGGACTAAGGCTGTCATGGCCTGTTCTCTGGTCACAGCGGCTTTGGGATTAAAGCGGCCGCTGCCATCGCCACGCAAAACCCCCTGAGCTGCCAAGCGCACAATGGATCCTGCTTCAGGCCCGGACGGCAAATCAGTAAAGCTTAAGGCATTCATAAGCTCGGCCGCGTTCCGACTGCCAACCAGATAAGAGCCAAAATCCGTTTCCCAACCTTGGGCCTGAGCAAAACCAGACCCAATCCACATGGTTACTATCAAAACCCAAGCAGCCGAACGAACACCAATAGCTAAAAAATGTTGCCTGGACATTTAGATCCACCCCTTCAGCAGCGAGTACTTGAAAACAGAAGATTAGCAGGTACAAAAATCTTACCCTACGAATTCTGCGACAATACTATCCAATAACCTGGACGATCTATCAGTGCATCCGCGTTCCAGGTGGTAAAATACCCAGCAGGAGACCAAGTGTCACGGTAGGGATCATAGTAATGCAACACAGACTGCTGCAAAGTAGCATTTGCAAAGTCAAATTTGGTGGTTAATGTTATCCGATCGTACAGCCAAGACAGTTCCTTCTCTTTGCCACCGCTCATTAACTTGGCTCCAACGCGATAAATGGGCGTTGCTGCCTTCCAGCCCGGGGGCAATTTTTTCGAGATGGAAGTTACATCTGGTCCCCGCGCTTCTTCCACTGTGATATAAACCGAGGCTTCTTCTCGCTCACGGCGGCTGAGGGTGCTCACTTCCACACTGTTTACAGCTTTAACCGGCAGTTCTAATTTTAGCCGGGGCGTCGACAGATAGATGGTGCTTTTGCGGTCTACCTCGGCCGCTGGCACAATTATAGTAAAGGTACGATCGTTTTCATACTCTGGTTTTGTAAGGTCTAAGCGAACACGCGAATCTTTAAGGAGCGCTGGCGGAATAGTAATGACTACGTTCCCAGAACCACCTCTTACTATCTGAAAATCATCCACTGCTGGTTTATCCTCTGGCTCACTATCACTTCGTTTTAGAGTACGAGCTGACGCTGTCCATGTCTGGCCAGACACACCGTCTTTATTTACCGCCCGCACCGAGAAATAGTAGCGTGTGTCAGGTTCTAAATCCTGGACGTAGTAATATAAAACCACAGTCTCATCAGGCTTAGGCTTAGCTGCTCCGTAGGCTTCACCGGTAGTGGAAGCTAAAAAATACTGGTCGCTCCTGGATTCACCAAAATAAACTTCGTAACTGGTGGCGCCAGTTGCAGCTACCCAGCTAAGCTCAATGGTATTGGCACTAACCGC
This sequence comes from Bacillota bacterium, assembly GCA_012516165.1. GTDB lineage: Bacteria > Bacillota > DTU030 > DUMP01 > DUMP01 > JAAYWY01. The sequence continues at coordinate 653 of JAAYWY010000189.1, read as the reverse complement.
ACGAGCAGCCAAACCTTCCGGTGGTTTCGGTGGCCCTACATAGGTAAAAGCATCGGGTAGAGTATAAGAAGAACCGTCAGGGTTGGTAACTGTTACATCTACTGCCCCTAGATCGCCTTCTGGCGTAATCACTACCAGCTCGGTGTCACTCTTTCGCTGCAGGGACGTCACTGATGTATTGCCAAACAAGACTTTAACCCCAGGATCAAATTGACTGCCAACAATGGTAACTTCCGTGCCACCACTGCTAGGTCCACTGGTGGGACTGATGCTGGTAATTTGTGGCCCCGGCTTATCTTCATAGATATAACCAGATACCAGCTTGACCATGGCCCCGTCAGGATTGATTACCGTTACGTTTACCGGACCAACTGGGCCGGGCGGTGTAATAGCTGACAGCTGCTCTCCCGACACGAATATAGTCTTAGCAGCCAAACGACTGCCGAAAAATAGCGCTGGCAACTCTTTGGAGCCATCTGCTAGTGTCTGCTCTATAAATCCCTGGCCATAAACTACTACCGGCGTACCACCGGCGGCGCGGCCACTACCCGGTACCACCTGAGTAATCTTCGGTTCGCTCTTTGGTTCGGCCACATAGGTAAAACCATCTTTCAGCCGGGCTGTAGCCCCATTTGGATTCATCACTACTACAT